>JAZUGD010000319.1:0-5259 GCA_045641025.1 Eubacteriales bacterium | reverse complement strand
GGTCCCCCTTCCCTATCAAGGGAAGGCTCTGCTGCAAACCGTTCATTATGCAGACAGACGTTATGTTCGCCACGTAATTGCAAATAATCAAAACCGCCCGTATTACGGGCGGTTTTTACATTAACTCTGCACTCTGCACTCTGCACTCTGCACTCTGCCCTCTGCACTCTGCGCTCTGCGCTCTGCGCTCTCTTTCGCCGTGGGCGAAAGAGAAAAACGCCCGCAATGCGGGCGGGTTTTAAGGAGTTCCTTAATTGTTATTTATTATCCGAGGGTTACGTTGTAGCCCGAAAGGTAGCGCTGGAGCAGATTTGTGTCCTGATTGCTGACAGTCCCGTCGCCGTTGACATCAGCACCGTCGCTGAGCGTTACGTTTGCGAAACCCGCAAGGTAACGTTTCAGAATTGTTACATCGGTAGTGTTGATGGTTCTGTCACCGTTGGCATCACCGTAGAGAATGATTTTTAAGGCGGTGTGACATTCGTCGCATATCCCGTTACCGTCCGAGTCGACGTGCTCACCCGTTGCCGGAATGGGCTCGTGACCGGAAATATACGTATTGCAGTCAAGGCAGTAAACTCCGGTTTCAAAGCCGCCGTTCACGCAGGTCGGAGCAATTCTCGCGACGTTCATTGTATTAAGGTGCGGACAGCCTACGGTTTCGACGCCGCCGAAGATGCCGAGCGCAACACTCTGAAGCCCGTCGTTATAGCATTCTCTCACCGTGACCGAAACCGGGATTTCGCTTCCCTGCTTCAGCCCTTCCGACACGTTGAGCTTAAGCGTCAGGAGAACCCCGTCAGCCGAGGTGTTTTCGTTTGCGCTGAGTACAAAATTACACAGCTCTGCGTTATAGTCAAGGTCGGCAAACACGTCTCCGTTCTCCGCGCCCGCAACGGCAAGACCGCTGCCCGCCGTCACCGTAAAACGGATATACGCCGTGCCGGGATTACCCGATATGCGTACCGGAACGGAGCATTCCGTGCCGGGAGTCACCGTGACGCTGTCAACCGTAATCGCGCCCTCTCCCGCTGCGAATGAAACGGGAGCAAGCGTCTGAAGCAAAACGGATACCGCTATCAGTAATATTAAATACTTCTTCATTTTCTTCGCCTCACTGAGGGCCGAGAACTACGGAAGAGGTACCGGTGGCGTCATTGTAATTCGCCATATATTTACGGAGAATCACAACGTCGCGTCCGTCAACCGTACCGTCGCCGTCTGCATCGGCACCGGGTGCCACGCTCACGCTTGAAGTCATGGTGTTGTCGTTGAAGTTTGCCATATAACTGCGAAGCAGAATTACGTCTCTGCCGTCGACCGTGCCGTTTCCGTCGGCATCGCCGTACAGGAACGATACGACCTGAGCCTCGCCCTTTACGGAGCAAACCTGAACTTCGTTTCCGTTCGCGTCGTAGCATTCTCTTACCGCAAGCGCGATATCGTATAATCCGTCCGCCGCGTCGGGAGCGACGTCAAAATACAGAGTTACGACTGTACCGTTCAGACTTGATGCATTATCCGCGCTGAGCACGATATTGGAAGTATCTGTACCGCAGTCGAGGTCGGTGAGCACGGCACCGTTCTCGGCGGATACGAATTCCAGTCCGTTCTGCGGAAGCACGGTGAAGCGGAGATATGAGATTCCGACGTTTCCGCTTATCTCAACGGTCGCCTTGATTCTGTCGCCCTTGTTTGCGTATCCGGCTTTAACGGTAAGCGCGGTCATGGTGCTGCGGGTCTCGGCATAGGAGCAGGTCGCACATCTTCTTACAAACGTGCCCGAAGCCGTCTTTTCCCACTCGCCGAAGCTGTGTCCCGTTGCCGGAACGAAATCGTATATATAGCTGTCCTTGCAGTATTCGCAGGTATAAACGGTATAGCCCTCCGCCGTGCAGGTCGGCTTTTCGGTATAGGTCGTATATTCGTGAGTGAGCTTTGCCGTATAGTCAGCTTTGTAGGAGAAGCTGCAATGCTTGCAGGAATACTCGGTATAACCGCCCTCCGTGCAGGTGGGCTTTACGACTCTTGCGGTAAGGTCGTGCGCATCGGCGTCGGTTATATCGTCAACGTAGGAGTCGCCGCACACGGTACATACGTACGTGGTGAAGCCCTCCGCGGTACACGTCGACGGAGTTACCGTTGCCGTATACGTATGTGCAACGGGCGGCAGATAATCGCTTATCTGCGTGTCGCCGCAGACGGAGCAAACGTTTTCGGTATAGCCCTCCGCCGTGCAGGTGGGCTTGTATACGGTCGAAGTGTAGTTATGGTCAGCGAGCGGCTGATAGTCCGCCGTGTAGCTCGCGCCGCAGTCCTTGCAGGTGTAGTTGGTGTAACCCGTCTCGGTACAGGTCGGCTGAACGACCGTTACCGTGTAGTTATGGTCGCACTGCGTCTCCCAGTCGTCAACGTAGCTGTCGCCGCAAAGCGTACAGGTGTAAGTTGTGTAACCCATGTCACGGCACGTCGGGTCGGTCACGAGCGGTATATAATTGTGCTGCAGCGCGTTCACGTACGTGTCTCGTACGGTATTGCCGCACACCGAACACACGTGCTCGGTATATCCTCTCGAATTGCAGGTCGGCTTATATACGGTGTCCGTATATACGTGGTTTACGGTAACGTCATAGGTAAGCGTTTTGCCGCCGTACGTCACGGTGAGCGTCTGCGTGCCGGTCTTTGAGGAGTCAAAGCCCGAAACCATTGACGGCACAGCCGAAATTTCTTCCGTGGTTCCGTCAATATATGCAGCGTTGATTATTCCGCCGTCCGTAGTTAAGCTTGTACCCTCGGCAAAAGCGAGAACCGTCGGTTTTGTTTTCCAACTGATGCTTTCGACAGTTTTCTTCTCGGGAAGCTTCTGAAGCTGCGGGTGAATTATGCCCGAGTCGACGTCCATAAACCAGTCGTTTTCAAAATCGAGAGCGTTGTACATTCTCTGCAGCTTTGCCGTCTCTTCCGTAAGCACGGTCACCTTGGTGGTATCAGAACTGTAAGTACCGCCGCAGCCCGAAAGAATGTAGCAGTTTGCGGGGGTGGAATCTGATATAGAATAAGAATACGTAGAATACGTACCGCCAATCAGATTACCGAAAAACATACACTTTTTGACTGTGCCGTAATACGCTATTCCATATAAACGGTTATAGGTGCCGCTTTGCCCGTTTATATTAACAGCGGAATAACAGTCAGACACAATTGTATTGGAATTAGTTTTGATGGCTACAATACCACAACAATATGTATAGCCTCTACTGTAGATGGTACCTGTGGTAAAGCAATGGTCTATCGTGCCACTCCAACCAGATATTCCTCCGCTATAACAATGATAATTAGTACCAGTACTACTTGAAGAGTAGCCCTGTACATCAAAATACAGATTTTCCGACGAAACATATGAAATATGCGTATTTCCACAGTATCCCACCAGCGAACCGACATAGGTATTACCATTGAAATTACTCCTATTCATATAGACGTTTTTCAGCCGGAGGTTTGTAAATTCGGCTCCGTCCGCTTTGCCGAAAAGCCCCATATACAGATAGTTATTGACGCGCATTCCGATAATCGAATGTCCGCCGCCGTCGAACGTACCGGTGAAAGCCTCTTCGGAGTTGCCGCCGATGGGAGTCCAGCCGTGTCCGGCGTTGTCCCAGTCTCCGCCCTCCGCCGTTGCCTCAGTGAGGTCGATGTCGTTCATCAGCTTATAGTGCCCGCTGAGGTTAAAGCGGATGCAGTACAAATCCTCGATGGTATAAACGGGGATCACCTCATCCTCGCCCTCAGCCACAGCCGGTATTATGACCGCCGACGTGAAGAGCATTACCGCCGCCACAAGCAGCGACAGTAAACGGTTAACGTTTTTTCTCATTTTGTTTTTCTCCTTTATGTAATAATAATTTTACTCTTTTGATTTCGTACGTTTCGTGCACTCTTTACACAAGTCCCATGAGAGCTCATCGGTCAACGCACTTTTCTCATAATCATCCGGAATCTCCCCGTTGAAATTGGGAGCTGCATATAATTCAAAAGAACCGTTATGCAAATCAAAATCGTCACCAAAGGGCAGTTCGATATCGGTAATTTTGTTCCGTTTGATAAAATCGTTATATTCGGGTGCTATTTTTATGACAAGACGGCATTCACATTCATAATGCCACGGATAAGTCTTTGCGAACTGTTTGATTTTCTCAAAATTGTGCTCGGTTACGGATTTCTCATGCTCTTCCTGACGGGTAAGCAGATAGTGCCTCTTTCCGTTGACGGTTTTTCGTTCATAATACACCATATCAATAAGGCAGATTTCAAAATCATCTTTTGATATGCATTCGATGCTTACAAACTCATTATCGTCAAACCTTCCGAGTTTTACGGTTTCCGTGCTTTCAACAAGCTTTTTGAGTTTGCTTCCGTTTATGTCTATCATTGTTCCCTGTCCGTTAATACCGCCGTACAGCATCCACATGGCAACGTTTTCACAGGTTGAATATGACATACACATAGAAAAGCACGAGGCGGAAACGTTTTTCTTCGAGTCCTTAACGTCGTTCCAGTCTGCACCGTTTCCGAGATAAAAGCTTCGCCGTTTACAGCAGTAACGGGACTTTTTGAGTTCGGTATAGTATTTATACCGTATGTGTCCTTTTCCTTTTGCTTTAAGATAAGCAGTATCCGTTAAACGTGCACGTTTATCCAAGCGTCATCACCCCTTTACGCTCATAGTTAATCCAAATACGATATCAAGAGTATTGCCCGATAATATTTTATCACTATAGTTATTATATGTCAATGTTTTAGATGTAACTTTATTCTTATAGATGAGTTACAATATCACTATAGTAATAACATAGGATGTGACAGAATATGGACGTCGGAAACAGAATCAGGCACTTCAGACAGCAGAGAGGCATCACGGTAAACAAGCTTGCAAATCTGGCAGGGGTCTCGCAGAGTTATCTGCGCGATATAGAACTCGGCAAAAAACAACCTACGGTCGAATACCTTGAATATATCTGCGATGCGCTCGGTATTTCTCTGGTGACGTTCTTTGACGAACACGGCGAAAAAACGGAAGCGCACGGTACCGCCCTCGACAAGCTGAATCCCGAAGCAGGTGTTCTTTCAATCATTGCTGCATTTATCACTCTTCTTGCATCGACGCCTATTCTCAGTGAGATTCTTCCGCGGTCTCTTGTCTGGTGGATTTCATTTGGTCTGCTGGTTATTTCTGTTGTTGTCGGGATTATCTCAACCTCT
>JAZUGD010000318.1:0-5434 GCA_045641025.1 Eubacteriales bacterium | reverse complement strand
GTCAGTACGCCGTGCGCGGCGGCATTCTTGACGTGTGCGCTCCCGCGGGCGCGTACAGAATCGAATTCTTCGGCGACGAGATTGACCGTCTCGGCACGTTTGACGTGCTTACGCAGAGAATGACCGAAAACGTCACCGACTTTGCCGTCGTGTCTCCCGTGCGCGAGATAACGTGCGGGAGAGATACGTTTGATTCTCTTACCGCGCTGATAAAAAAACAGCTCGGCACAGTGGCGGCGGGCACTCCCGCATATACCATTCTCCGTGCGGAGCTTGAGTCGATAGAACGCGAGGACGTTCCGTTCATTGATAAATACATCCCCCGCGTGCTTGAAAGCTACGCCACTCTGTTCGATTATGCGGGCGGGCGCGTAGTGCTCGCCGACCCGACGAGACTCCGCGAGAGAGCGGAGGCGTCCGAGTCGCTTGTGATGCAGGGCGTTACCGCCATGCTTGAGGCGGAGGAACTTTCGGGCGCGGCGATGAAGGGCACGCCCTACGTGCTTCCGTGGCACGAGGTTGAGACTGCCGCCGAGAAGCACGGGTGCGTGATAGTCGATTCCTTCGGTACCCGCGGCGCGTTCTCACGCGGAACGGAGTTCGGCTTTGCCACAAGACATATCACGTCCTTCGGCGGAGATTTCGTCCGCCTCAGGGAGGAAATAACCGACTACCGCGCAAGACACATAAAATGTCTCGTCCTTGCGGCATCGTCCGAGGAGAGTGCGGAGCTTATCCGTAACCTGAACGACGAGGGACTGCCCGCAACGGCGGATTCGGAGGCGTTTCTTGAGTCCGTACCCGCAAAGGCACCCGTCCTCGTGGCGACGGGCTCCGGCGACGGAGGCTTCGAGCTTGTGTTCGCGCGTCTCGCCGTGCTCGACTATTCGGCGGCGGCACAGCGCCGTCAGCTTGTCAGACGTAAACGCCGCGAGAAGGTAAAGGCGGGCAACCGAGAAGCCATAATGACCTTTACCGACCTCACGCCGGGCGATTTCGTCGTTCACGCCGTGTACGGTATCGGACGTTTTGAAGGAATAAAAACGCTGAACGCCGCGGGAGTAATCCGCGATTACGTTCACGTGAAATATCAGGGCACCGACGAGCTTTTCCTGCCCGTTGAGCAGCTTGACCTGCTCTCGAAATACATCGGCGCGGGAAGCGACGAGGGTACGGTAAAGCTCTCGAAAATGGGCGGCACCGA
Organism: Eubacteriales bacterium; assembly: GCA_045641025.1. Taxonomy (GTDB): domain Bacteria; phylum Bacillota; class Clostridia; order Oscillospirales; family CAG-272; genus UMGS1312. The sequence goes on along the minus strand of JAZUGD010000318.1, from coordinate 4,230 downwards.
CTGGGCGCGTGCAAAATCGAAGGCGAAGAGCGCCGCACGCGAGATGGCGCGCGAGCTTATCGACCTGTACGCCCGCCGCCGCAGAACGCCCGGCATCTCGTTCGACCCCGACGACGATATGTCGGCGCAGTTCGCCGACGCGTTCGTCTACGAGGAAACGGACGGACAGCTTGCCGCGGTTGAAGACATAACGCGCGATATGGAAGCGTCGTACCCGATGGACCGCCTCCTCTGCGGAGACGTAGGTTACGGCAAAACCGAGGTCGCGCTCCGCGCCGCGTTCAAGGCGGTAAGAAGCGGGTATCAGGTAGCCGTGCTCGTACCGACGACCATTCTTGCGTATCAGCATTATCAGACCATCGTGAGCCGTATGCGCGGCTTCCCCGTGAACGTCGATATGCTCTCGCGCTTCCGCACCCCCGCGGAGCAGGCGGCGGCGGTACGCAGACTGAAGCGCGGTGAGACCGACATAATCGTAGGTACGCACCGTCTTATATCAAAGGATATAGAGTTTAACAATCTCGGCCTTCTCATAATCGACGAGGAACAGCGCTTCGGCGTCGCACAGAAGGAAAAAATAAAGCAGATGGCACCGGGAGTTGACGTGCTGACCCTCAGCGCGACTCCCATACCGCGTACGCTCAATATGGCTATGGGAAATCTGCTCGATATGAGCCTTCTCGAGGAGGCTCCGGGTATGAGAAGCCCCGTGCAGACGTACGTAATGGAGTACGACCGCGCAATGATAGCCGAGGCGCTCCGCAGGGAGCTACGCCGCGGCGGTCAGGCGTTCTATCTGCATAACAGAGTCGAATCAATTTATTCGATTGCCGCCCGTCTTGAGGAGGACTTGCCCGAGGCGAGAATCGCCGTCGGTCACGGCAAGATGGACAAGGACGAGCTTGAGGAAATATGGGAGGCTCTCGTCCGCGGCGAGATTGATATTCTCGTCTCCACCACGATAATCGAAACGGGTGTCGACGTGCCCAACGCCAACACGCTCATAATCGACGACGCCGACCGCTACGGCTTATCCCAGCTTCATCAGCTTCGCGGACGCGTCGGCAGAAGCGCCCGCCGCGCGTACGCGTACTTCACGTACACCGAGGGCAAGGAGCTTACCGAGATAGCCGAAAAGCGTCTTGAGGCGATAAGGGAATACGCCGAATTCGGCGCGGGCTTCAGAATCGCGATGAGAGACATGGAGCTTCGCGGCGCGGGCAATATGCTCGGTGCCGAACAGCACGGTCACATGGAGGCCGTGGGCTACGATATGTATATAAAGCTTCTCGAGGAGGCGGTCATTGAGGAAACGGGCGCTCCGCAGGAGAAGAAGCCAGAGTGCGCGGCGGACGTCGACGTCGACGCGTACCTGCCTCAGACGTATATCGAGGCGGCGCATCACCGTATGGAGATGTACAAAAAAATCGCCCGTATACAAACGGACGACGACCTCTCCGACGTTACCGACGAGCTTTGCGACCGCTTCGGCGAGCTTCCTCCGGCGGCGGAGAACCTTTGCCGCATAGCGGTAATGAGAGCGATAGCGGCAGACTGCGGCATTGCCTCAATCCGCGCACGCGACAAGGCGGTCATAATCACTCCCGAGGCGATAGACCCGTCCGTGTGGCTTGAGGTGGGCAAGGAGTACCCGCGCGGCTCGATGAGAGTCGTACCGGGCAGAGTACCCGTCGTGCAGTACAGAGTGCAGAAGGGCGAAGGACTCCTCGACGCCGCCGAAGGCCTCGTGCGGTGCTACGCGAGAATACGAGTGCAGAATGCAGAGTACAGAGTGCAGAGTTAATGAAAAAACCGTTCGGCTTAGCCGAACGGTTTTCTGTATTCTCGCTTTACTTCACGACGTTTCCGCTGATTTCCATGGTCATCTTCGATTTCTGAACGCTTATCTTGTTGAACGTGTCGGGCACGAAGTCGGCTTTTATCCACGTGTTGTTTATGATACGCGAGTTCGCGTAGTACGTGCCGTTCACCTTGATCTGTCCGCGCAGGTCCTGCGTGTCCTTCGGGTGAGTGTCGCGTGTGAATTCAACGGTGTTTCCGAAGAACGTGAGGTTATCAACGCTTATCACGCTCATGATGTACGCCACGGGGTCAACGAAGCGGTTGCCCGAGATAAGCACGTTCTCGAAGCACGGGCCGCAGAGCGCACCCGCCGGATTGAAGCTGTTGTTCGTTACGAACTGTATCGCGGAGGAGCCGGAGATGTTCGCCGTATTGCAGTGGTCGAATACGTTGTTTCGGATGATGATGTTCTCCGCACCCTTGCCCTCGTCCCACATGTCGGTGGTGATGTCAACGGGGATGTTTATGGCGCCCTGCTGTATCGCGTAGAAGCGGTTGTTCTCAACGAGGCAGTTCGACGAGCCGAGCAGGAGACCGCGGGCTCTGTTCTCGTGGAAATAGCTGTTTCTTATAATATAGTTGCCGCTGTCGAGAGAGTTGTCGGTAACGACCATGCCTTCCTCAAGCTCATCCTCGCAGTCGCGGTCAAGGGTCAGAACGTAGTCCATGCCGCTCGCGGAACGCGCGGTGATTACCGCCGTGAAATCGACCCACGTGTAATCGGTGCCGCTGCGGAAGCCGAGCTCGTCACCGACGTTGAACGCGGTCGTGTTGGTCGTGTGCATCTCGAGGACGTTGTCGTACGCGTCCTCGACCACGCCGACGTTGTCGTGAATGTTGAGGCAGTCGTCGTAGTTGTAGCTGATGTCGCAGTTGTCGAGTATGAAATATCCGTGAGTGTCCTTGATGTGAATGGCGTCCGCCGTTGTCGATACCTTGTGCCTGTCGGCGGTTTCGGGGTTAAGACCTATCGTGAAGTCCGAGAGGCGCACGTGGCTGACGCCGCCGCTCATGATGCATCCGCTTCCGGGTACGCCGTGTATCGTTACGCCGTCAACGACGATGCCGGTCGATCCGCCGGAAATACTGAACACGGCGTTGCCGTAGTTGTAGTGGCGGAGCAGGGCGTACGCACCGTTCGGGGGAAGGCTTGTGAGTCCGACCGATGCGGTTATCACGTTTTTGTCTGTCAGACGGCGGTTGTACGTGTTAGTTTCAAGACTGAAAAGGTCGCCGTAGCCGAAAAGTCCGGGCGAGAGGGTTTCGGGGTCGAGGAATATCATCGAGTCCCACGTCTGCGTGAGGGCAAAGGATGCGTCCTCCTCGAAGACGAACTCGTATTCCACGTCATATCTTCCCGCACCGTTCGGAGTGTCGGCGATGCTCTTGATACGTACTACCGACGCAAGACGGGAATACTCCCAGTCCCAGTCGACGGTAATACCGCATATCTTGAAGTTTTCGCATCCCGAAACCGAGAAATATCTGCCGTTTTTATATATGAAGGTCGAGCCCTGACCGTCGACAATGCAGTTCTTCACACTGGAGAACGTTACGGTCGACGCGGGGTTCATGCGGTAAACTCCCGTGTCAATCAGAACGGTGGTGCCGGGGTTCTCGCGAAGATACGCCGCTGCCGCCGCAAATGCGGGAGTGTTGTCCTCCGCCTCCGTGTCAAAGCCGAACTCGGAGCCCGGCACCGTTTTGTCGGTCACGGGGTCGGGAATCTCGAAGGATACCTCGTGCACGCCGTATTTCGCCTCGAGCAGGTCGTCGTTCAGAACGTCCCATCCCGCTATGTACTTGAGCACGTATACCACGTCGCTTACGTTGACCTTGCCGTCGGAGTTGTAGTCGGCGGAGTCGGCGACGGTTACGTCCCACCCCGCGATTTTTTTGAGTATCAGTACCGCGTCGCTGACGTTTATGATTTCGTTGCCGTCCGCGTCACCTCTCCATACGGGAAAAGCGGAAACGGAAAGCGCGGCGGTGAAAAGCATCACGGCTGCAAGAGCGAATGAAAGGATTTTTTTCATGACAATACTCCCTTTGAATAGGATAAGGATATTGTAGCACGGTATCGGGGACTATGTCAAGTTGCGCGTCACGGCCTGCTGAAAACACCGCACTGCGGTGTTTTTGTCACCGCTGCGCGATGTGACCGCAGGCGTCGATTCTCGCGCGAAGTACACGCTCGCAGCAGCTCGCTCCTCACGGTCGTCAGGAATCGCGAAGCGATTATCAAGGCGAAGCCTTGTATATCATCGGCACAAAGTGCCGTATATGCGTACATAACAGGAAGCGTTGACGTTAACGGTGCGAGTGTCCGGCTGAAACTGACTATTAGAAAGTCGAAAAGCATCAACA
>JAZUGD010000317.1:0-15486 GCA_045641025.1 Eubacteriales bacterium | reverse complement strand
ATACTTCATCTCAACGGCGGTTTTGTACGCGTCGAGTATTCTTTCGCGTCCCGCAAGAGCGGAAACGAGCATGAGAAGCGTGCTTTCGGGAAGATGGAAATTCGTGATAAGCGAGTCAATCGCCTTGAAGCGGTAACCGGGATAGATGAATATTCCGGTGTCGTCGGTCATCGCACGTACGGTGCCGTCCTCGTCGGACGCACTCTCAAGCGTACGGCACGAGGTCGTGCCGACGGCTATAACGCGGCCGCCGGCGCGGCGTCTTTCATTGATTATCCTCGCGCTCTCCTCCGAAACGGAGAAGAACTCGGTGTGCATTTCGTGGTTTTCTATTTCGTTTTCCTTAACGGGACGGAACGTGCCGAGTCCCACGTGAAGAAGCACGGGCGCGATTGCCGTGCCGTTTGCTCTTATCTTGTCGAGAAGCTCCTCCGTGAAGTGGAGTCCTGCCGTAGGTGCGGCGGCTGAGCCCTCGGTTTTCGAATATACGGTCTGGTATCTTTCCTGATCGTCGAGCTTTTGCGTTATGTACGGCGGCAGAGGCATCGTGCCCACCTTGTGAAGCGCCTCGTAAACGGTGCCCTCCTTGGCGGTGAACTTTACGACGCGGCATCCGCCCTCGCCTATGCTCTCGACGACCGCGGTAAGCACGTCACCGCCGAAGGTGATGACGTCACCGGGCATCGCTCTCTTGCCGGGACCCGCAAGACATTCCCAACGGTCAAGCTCAAGCTGACGGAGCAGCAGAAGCTCAACGTCGCCGCTCGTCGGTGTGGTGTCGCCTGAGCGCGCTTTCGCGGCGCAGAATACTCTGTCACCGTAGATACGCGCGGGCAGAACTCTCGTATCGTTTATGACAAGCACGTCCTCGGGACGGAGATAATCCGTAATGTCACGGAAGATGCGGTGCTCGAGTCCTCCGCTTCGGGGCAGTACGAGAAGACGCGAGGAGTCGCGCGGGTACAGCGGTGTCTGCGCAATAAGCTCCTCCGGAAGGTCGTATGAAAAATCCTTCAGCGTCAGGTCGGTATGAACGAGAGAGTTCTTTATCATCGGTATGCCTTTCTTAACTCTTTTGCGGGAATAGCATAAAATAATAACAGTTCACTATATTATATAACTTTATACGTCCGATTGCAACCGCAATTTGCATGAAAGAAGGAGCAACAAATGACAGAAAAGAAAAACGCTCCGTTTCGCGGAACGTGTACGGCTCTCGTGACGCCGTTTGACGGGCAGGGAGTCGACTATGCCGCCCTTGAAAAACTGCTTCTCCGTCAGCTTGACGCGGGAGTCGCCGCCGTCGCCGTGTGCTCTACCACGGGTGAGGGTGCGTCTCTCACGGCGAGAGAGTACGGCGAGACGGTACGTTTTGCCTATGCGACCGCGGGCGGCAGAATCCCGATTCTCGCAGGTGCGGGAGGCACGAGCACGTCACACGCCGCGGAGCTTGCCTATATCGCGGGGAACGAGGGCGCAAGCGCCGTGCTTGCCGTCACGCCGTATTACTATAAGGTAACCGACGAGGGAATAGTGCTCCACTTCTCCGAGGTGTCGCGCGCGGGTCTTCCCGTGGTAGCCTACAACGTCCCGTCGCGTACCGGAGTTACGATATCGCGCAAAGCATATTTTGCACTCGCCGAAAATGAGGGCATCGTCGGAGTGAAAGAGGCGTCGGGCAACATTGAGGAGTGTGCGTGGCTATCTCGTACCCTCGGTGACCGCTTCGCGCTTTACAGCGGTACCGATTCGCAGAATCTCCCGCTTCTCTCCGTAGGCTTTGACGGGTTTATCTCGGTTACCGCAAACGTCCGCCCCGAGGCGCTTTGCCGCCTTTATTCCCTATGGGAGAGGGGGGATACGGCGGGTGCACTTGACTGTGACGCACAGCTTGCCCCGCTCACGCGTGAGCTGTTCCGTTTCCCGAATCCGATTCCCGTAAAAGCAAAGCTTGCCTCAATGGGGCTTTGCAAAAACATACTCCGCCTTCCGCTTTCGGCGATTGCCGAAAACTGAGGCGGAGCGTGTATTCAATTGAGTAAGTCCTGCGACTTGTTGAGAAACGCGCGCGTCTTTTCGCTCTTCGGGTTACCGAACAGCTCCTCGGGCGTACCCGCTTCCTCGATTACGCCGTCCGCCATGAATATTACGTGGTCGGCGACGTTTCTCGCAAATTCCATTTCGTGAGTGACGACTATCATCGTCCGCTCGGACGATTTGAGGTTCTTTATCGCCTTCAGCACCTCGCCCGTAAGCTCGGGGTCGAGCGCCGAGGTCGGCTCGTCGAAGCAGAGAACGTCGGGGCTCATCATCAGCGCCCGCGCGATTGCAACGCGCTGCTGCTGACCTCCGGAGAGCTGAAGCGGGAAGTTTTCAATCTTTTCGGTAAGCCCTACGGACTCGATAAGTGCTCTTGCTTTTTCCTCGATTTCCGCGGGCGTACCGCGCTTCTGCAGACGCGGCGCGAGCATTACGTTGCCGAGCACGCTGTACTGCGGGAAGAGGTTGAACTGCTGGAACACGAGTCCGAAGCGCAGACGGTTTTCTCTTATTTCACGGTCGCTCATTTTCTGCTTTGCCGAGCCGTCGTAGATTACGCTTCCGTTTACGGAAATCGTACCGCCGTCGGCGAATTCGAGAAAGTTCAGACAGCGGAGCAGGGTGGTCTTGCCGCCTCCCGAGGAGCCGATTATCGCAAGCACCTCGCCCTTCTCGAGAGAGAAGCTTATACCGCGGAGGACTTTCGTATGTCCGAAGCTTTTCGTTAAGTCTTTTACTTCAAGTACTGACATATTACACCTCCATTATGCGAAATAGCTGAGCTTCTTCTCGGTCTTGTTGAAGATGAACGTAAGTATCGCCGTGAACGCGAGGTAATATATCGCCGTGAAGAAGAGCGGCCATATCTCACCCGAGATACCGTTCGAACCCTTCATGAATGCCTGACCCGCCCAGATAATCTCCTGAAGCGCAATAATACGGGCAAGGGACGTATCCTTAACGAGCGTGATTATCTCGTTTGACATCGGGGGCACGATTTTCTTCACCATCTGAAGAAGCGTAATACGGAAGAAAATCTGCGATTTCGTCAGTCCGAGCACCTCTCCGGCTTCTCTCTGACCGACGGGCACACCCTGTATGCCGCCGCGGAAAATCTCGGAGAAGTAGAACGCGTAGTTCACGATGAACGCGACCGCTGATGCGACGAACCGTCCGCTCTCACCGCTGCCCCATATATTCTTGCCGAAAACGAGTCCGGGGAAGAAATATATTATGAGAAGCTGTATCATGAGCGGAGTACCGCGGATAATCCAGACGAAGAACTTCATAAGTCCGCTGAGCGGCTTGAAGCGGGACATCGTGCCGAACGATATGATGAGTCCGAGCGGTATCGCGCCCGCAAGCGTGATGCAGAACAGCTTCAGCGTCTGAAGAAAACCGACGTTAAGCGCACTCCATACGGTGGGCAGCTGTTCCCATACTCTGAGGAAAAAACTCATAAATAGAAATACCTTTCTACAAGCGACAGAGAGCGGCAGAAGCCGCTCTCTGTGATTATGTTTGCGGAGTTATATTTTACTGAGCGATAAGCGCTGCTTCAACACCGTAGGTCTTGGCGATTTCAACAACGGTGCCGTCCTCGTAAGCGGCCTTGAAGAAGTCGTTGAGGAGGGAAGCGAGGTCGGAGCCCTTACGGAAGCCTACGCCGTATTCCTCGTCGTTGAGGCCTGCGGTATAGGTGAGCTTTTCGTAACCGGTGCCTTCGCCTACCATTGCGGCAGCCATGAGAGAGTCGATGATAGCTGCATCGGCGGTGCCGCTGGCAACCTCGAGAAGTGCGGTAGCCTGGTCCTTAACGGGAGTAGCGTTGAAGTTATAAGCAGCGGCCTGAGCCTCACCTGCGGAGCCTGCTTCAACTGCGAAGTTCAGGTCCTTGCAGGCGTCTGCGGTAGCGTACTTTTCTGCGCTGTCCGCGGGAACGATGATAACCTGCTGGTTGTTGCAGTACGGGTTGGAGCATTCCATCGAGGAGGTAACCTCATCGGTAAGGGTCATGCCGTTCCATACACAGTCGATGGTCTTCGCATCAAGCTCGAGAATCTTGTTGTCCCAGTCGATTTCGATAAGCTCAACCTCAACGCCGAGGCTCTCACCGAACTTACGTGCGAGGTCAGCATCAAAGCCGATCCATTCGCCGTTTTCCTGATAATCCATGGGAGCGAAGTCGGTAATACCTACAACGAGAGTACCCTTTGCCTTAACGTATTCGCTGTCGGACTGCTCGCCTGCGGGAGCTTCGGTAGCCGGAGCGTCGGTGGCGGCGGTGTCTGCGGGTTTGTTGCCTTCGGCAGTGCAGGCAGCGAGTGCGAATACACAGAGTGCCGCGAGAATGAGCGCGATAATCTTTTTCATGATTTTCTCCTTTGTCGGAGCGCTTTCGCGTTCCCTTTATTAATTTATCACTTTAATTTACTAAAGTGCTAATATAATATCACAAGCGTGCGCAAATGTCAATAGTTTTTGTGAAAAAAGGTCGCATATCGGCACATTCCCTCGTGCGTTTACCGCGACTCTCCCGCCGGTAGACTCGCCCCGCCGCGCTCTCTACGCCCCGCACGCGACGGTTTCTTGAAAAACGGCACCCCGTGCGTATAATAAAAGTACCGGTGCGGCGATAAACCGTCCGGTTTCGGTCGATAATTACCGTGGAGGCGCGACATGAAAAAACTTGAAATAATAGGAGACTCCATCCTCAAAGGAGTAACTTATAACGCGGACACAAACAGATACAAGCTGTACGGAAGCACGCTTGACTCCCGCCTCGCCGAGAGAGGCGTCGAGGTGTCACGTGCGTGCCGTATGGGCGCGACCGTCGAGCAGGGAAGCGAAAGACTCAAAAAAATACTCGAGTCGGGCGACGACCTCACGGACACTCATATCCTTCTCGAGTTCGGCGGCAACGACTGCGACTACGTGTGGAGCGAGGTTTCCGCCTCGCCCGATACGGAGCATACGCCGAGAACCGCACCCGAGCGCTTTGCCGCCGTTTATTCGGATATGATAAAGTCCGCACAGGAGAGAGGCGCGAAGGTCACGCTTGCGTCCCTCGTGCCGATAGACGCGCAGAAATATATGAACTTCATCACCCGCGGGCTCTCGTACGATAACATACTCCGCTGGCTCGGCGACGTCAGCATGCTTTACCGTTGGCACGAGGGTTATAGCCGCGCTGTCGAAAGCTTTGCGCGCAGTTTTTCCTGCCCCGTGCTCGATCTGCGAGGGCTCTTCCTCGGCTCGCACGATTTTTCGGGACTCCTCTGCGCCGACGGAATCCATCCCACGGTCGAGGGCCACAAAATGATTGAGGACACCATAGTGAAAGCATTTTCGATGTAAAACGCAGAGCGCAGAACGCAGAACGAATGAAGCTTTGCTTCGCAAAACGGAATATTTATATATGTTCAAAACCGTTCGGGATGTCCCGAACGGTTTTTCGGGTTTCGGCGCAGGAGGACACCCTTGGTGTTGTGTTCTTCAACAGAAAATTTCCTCTTTAAATGATATATTTACAAAAGCGTCGTTTTGGTGTAAAATAAATCTGTATCAGAAAAAGCCCCGGTTACGTTTTCTCCCGTTTGCGGCCGTTACGGACGGGCTGCGGCAAAATTGAAAGGTATTCATTATGAAACGTATATTTTCACTTATTCTCTGCGCGGCAATGCTTCTGCCGACGGCTCTGTCTTCTTCGGGCGGCAGTGCCCGTGAAGGGATGAGCGCAGGACCGCATCAGGCATATATGCTCTGCTATAACACCTCGATAATCACCTCGATGAACGGTGAGCTGAACTCGGGCTGGGTATTCGACAACCGCGGCGGTCCCGTCAACACGGCAGTATCGGCTTCGCTGACCGACGTCAGCACGGAATACGGTACTGCATTTATCCGCGAATTCAACAGAGTGGGCGAAGGACGGATTATGCTTGAAACGTCCGTGGCTGTCACCGGTGACGGCGCGTATCTCGCATTCCGCGACGACGGTGACAAGACCGTGTGGCAGGTCGGTACCGTTGACGGGAACTGGGCGATAATGACCTCCGACGGACCTGTCCCGCTGACCGGCGCGGGTTATTCGACGGTGACGTTCAGGGTGTACGTTGACCTTGACCGCATGGTGTCGGAGACTTACATAAACGGGAAGTATTACGGAGAGCATCCGCTTCTCTCGGACAACGTCCTCTCCTTCCGTTTCGCAACGGACGAAAAAAGCACCGCCACGCTGACTCCCGGTGCAGTTCATATTGAGGCGAACTACTCCGTCTGCGAGGTGTTCGACGTCGTGGGTATCATTGAAGACGACGGATGGACGGTAACGGGTGACTGCAGAAATGCGGGAAACGAGCTTTACCTGTACGGTAACGCGAGCGCAGAAAAAGACTTTGAACCGATTACCGGGAAGGTCTGCACCGAAGCGTATATGCTCACGGCGGACGACGGAGATACCTCGCTCGTACTGTCGGACGGCAACACTCCCGTCCTTACGGTTGCGTCCGTGCACGGAACGCTGACTGCGAACGGCACCGAACTGTACAAGCTCAACGGAAAAGTCTACAACCGTCTCAGAATCGAGATGGATCTCGAAACGGGCGTCGCCGATATCCTCCTCAACGGACGTTCTGTCGGCACTGTCGGCGTTTCCAGTGATAAGGTCGACAGCCTGACCGTCAAAAACACCGGCACGGTCGCCCGCCTCGATAACGTATACGTTTACAACCTTATCGACGTTGACGATTACGTCCCGGAGCCGGAGGCAAAAGCGTCCGACGACGATTATATCGTCGGAATAAACGTCTGCTCGCTGTGGTGCAACGGTTCTCACATAGGATGGGCGTGCAACACGGCATACGACGATATCGAGCCCGTGCTCGGATATTACGACGAGGGTAATCCCGAGACCGCGGACTGGGAGATAAAGTTCCTCGCGGAGCACGGTGTGGACTTTCAGGCATTCTGCTGGTACTGTGACAACGCAAACGGTCCGGTCAAATGTCCGTTCTCGGGGCTGAGAAACCAGATCCACGACGGGTATATGTACGCGAAATACAGCGACTTTATGAACTATTGCCTCATCTGGGAGGCGCAGAGCGGCGTGTGCTTTGATTCAAAGCAGTTCAGAGAGTACGTTATCCCGTACTGGTTTGAGAATTACTTTCTTGACAGCCGATATATGAAGATTGAGAACAGACCCGTTCTTTCGGTGTTCTCGGTTTATAACCTCATATCAAGACATTTCGGCTCTGCCGAAGCCGTGAGAGAAGAACTTGATTATCTTGAAGAAGTCGCAAAATCGTACGGATTTGACGGAATGCTCTATCTCGCCTGCAACGACCCGGCAAGCGCAGAGATCGCCGATATGGGCTTTGACGGAGTATATGCGTACAACTGGGGCAAGGGCGGTTCATCACTTGATAACACGATAGAGTACATCACAAAGTATCAGTACGGCTTGCTCGAGACCGTGCCGTGCATAAGCGTCGGCTTCAACAACGTCGGCTGGTCGGGCGAGCGAAGCCCGCTTATGCCGCTCAAGTATTATGACAAGGCGCATAAATGGGTCACGGAGGAATATCTTCCCGAATACATGAGCGAGACGTGGTCGGAAAAATTCGTGATGATCTCCTCGTGGAACGAATACGGCGAGGGAACGTATCTTATGCCCGCCGAAGGACTGAACGGCTTCGGGTATCTCGACGTGCTGAGAAAATATTACACGAATCTGCCCGAAAGTCACACGGACGTTATTCCCACGGAGGCGCAGAAGGAGAGGATCAATCATCTGTACCCGCAGTACGCAAGACAGCTCAAACGGCAGATGAATAACGTTGCGAACAACAACAGGTATCCGGACGGAGTAAAAGATCTGTATATAAACGGTATCCTCGTCGGGAACACCATAAAGCCCGCCGTGGCAAACGGGGTGACTCTTTATCCGTTCGACGAATGCGCGAGGGTCAGCTGTAAGCTCGGGGCGTTTACGACGTGGCGGAAGCTTGACGGCACTTTGAAAATCGAAGCCGAAGGGCACACGGTGCAGTTCGGCGTCGGTTCCGACGTGATGCTTGCCGACGGAAAAGAGATAAAGCTGAAAAACGCGGTGACTCTTACCGACGGCGTCCCGATGATAGATTTCGCTGCGCTCAGCGAAGCGATGGGATGGACGTGCACCGTGACCGACGGCAATATGTACGTAACCACCGGTCAGAAAAAGATGTTTGACGAGATTGCGAACAGACGCGAGGGTATGTGGGAGTTCAACGCATACGACACCGAGGGCTGGACGTCTTATCATATGGCACTGATCATGACCGGAGAAACCATGAAAGCGGTCAGTATAAGCGAACACGCCGACCCGATAATCAGAAACTCAAAAGAATTTTCCATCGAGGCGGAGAAGTATTCGGAAATTGAGATAAGATGCCGTTATTCCTTTGCGGGCAGCTCAAACGTTACACAGCTGTTCTTCCTTACCGACAAGGATCAAAGCTGGAATGAGGCAAAGTCCGTTGTGATGCGGCTTGATACCCCGTCTACCGGGGAAGGGTGGGTCACGCTCAGGGCAAGTCTCAGGGACGTGGCTGCATGGAAGGACACGATCACTTATCTTCGTTTCGACCCGTTCAATTCATACGGGGAAATGGAGATAGACTATATAAGACTCATAAGGGATCCCGCCACCGTCGTTTACGGCGACGTAAACACGGACGGCAAGATCAACGTAAGCGATGCGACCGCATTGCTCAACCACCTCGCAAACTGGGGCAACTGGGTTGACCTTGCTGCAGCCGACTGCAACGGTGACGGCAAGATTAACGTCTCCGACGTTACCACGCTTCTCAAATACCTTGCAAATTGGGAAGGCATCGTCCTCGGACCCAAAGCATAACGAAAAATCCCGCCGCAAGGCGGGATTTTTTATCGCAGAATGCAGAGAAAACGTAAAAACGCCCACATTGCGGGCGTTTTTGATTATTGTGCTTTTACTGCCGTCATGGCGGTTACGGCGTACTTTATCAGTTCCTTCGGGTCGGATAAAGGGTTTATCCATTCTTCCGTCACGTCTTCGGGCAGAATGAGCGGCATCCTGTCGTGAAGTTTTGCAAGCTCACCCGTCGGCTCCCGCGTCAGCACCGTAAACACGGGAAGCCCGTCTTCTATTCGGTATATCCCCGCGAGCCACGTGAGAGCGCCGTCAGTCGGCCGAATGGCGTACCTGTCGCCGACCTTGCCGTCCGGCGTATGCTCCCATTCGAAATACCACGACGCGGGCACAACGCAGCGGTGACGCGCAAAAGCGTCCTTGAACGTAGGCTTCTCACCCGCGCTTTCCGTACGCGCGTTGATTATCAGCGAGCCGTGCGGCGTACGAAAGCCCCACCTCATCGGGAAGACGGCACGCTCGCCGTTCTTTCCGGGAGCTGCAACTGCCGTCACGTTCGTCGGGCGAACCTCACCCCGCGTGACGAGCGCGTTGCCCGATTCGGAGAACTTCTCGCTCAGGCGTGAGCGCTTCGCCTCCTCGATTATCGAGGCAAGGCTTCTGTCCTCCGGGTCGATATAGTACCTGACGCACATGCGCCGTCAGAATGCCCAGCCGCCGTTCGTGAATACGGGTACTTCTTTGCCGTCGGCGGTCTTTGCGGTGATGGAAAGGTCGGACGAGCCTATCATGAAGTCAACGTGAATCATAGAGTCGTTGATACCCTTCGCGTGTGCTTCCTCAAGCGTCATGCTCTCGAATCCCTCAAGGCAGTTCGGGAAGCCCGCGCCGAGCGCGAGGTGGCACGCCGCATTCTCGTCGAACAGCGTGTTGTAGAACAGGAGTCCCGTGTTGTTAACGGGAGAATCGTACGGTACGAGCGCACACTCACCGAGGTAAGCCGCACCCTCGTCCATCGCTATCATTTCGCGGAGGAGTGCCTCTCCCTTTTCCGCCTTAACGTCGACTGCCTTGCCGTCCTTGAACGTTACGCTGAAGTTCTCGATGAGCTCGCCTCTGTAAGAGAGAGGCTTCGTCGCGTAAACGATACCGTCGGCTTTGCCGCGCATCGGAGTGATGAACGCCTCCTCGGTCGGCATGTTCGGGTTGAAATATTCGCCCGAAAGCGTTTCCTCACCGCCGCCCATGAAGTTGCAGTGCGGAATCATTCCAACGGTGAGGTCGGTGCCGTTCTTCGAGGTATAGTGAAGCGACTCGATACCGAGCGAGTTGAGATATGCGCATCTCTTCGCAAGGTCTTCGTTGTGCGCGTCCCATGCGGCGACGGGGTCGTCGCACATTCTGCAGGTATCGAAAATCGCCTTCCACAGTGCCTCGATTGCCTGATTCTGACGGAGTCCGGGGAACATCTTCTTCGCCCACTTGGCTCCGGGAACGGCGGCGATACACCACTTGTACTTGCACTCCATCGTATCTCTTATCGGCTTGATATACTTGTATCTTGCCTGAAGTGCCTTCGAGTTCTTCTCCTGATTGATGCCGGCGAGTCCGTCGGGGTCCTCGGACTCAAGGTAAATCATGACGGGAAGGGTATCGGCGCGGTCCTGCCACTTTGCGATTTCCCACGCGGGAATCTCGGAAAGCGTCTTCGTGGACTGGTATCTGTTGGCAAGCTTTGCGAGAGGCTGATGCTGCCACTCGACCGAAACCTTCTTCGCACCCGCGCGGTAGCACTCGGTTGCGAGCATTTCAACGAATTCGGGCTGGTCAAGAGATGCGGTGATTATAACTCTGTCACCTTTTTTCACACCGCCGCCGGTGCGTGCGATAAGCGACGCGTATTTTCTCAGTTCTGTCTTTTTCATAATAATCTCCTAAAATCATTCGGAGAATGCCGCGGGGCATTCTCCGAATTTCGATTTATTTTTCCGTCAATCAGTCAAGCGGCATAACCCATACGTTTCTGAACGAAACCTTGTTGCCGTGGTCCTGAAGCATAAGCGGTCCCTTTGCAACTCTCTTGTTGTCGGTGATACCGCCGGGGGTAACGGAGGGGATGACGACGTTGTTGTGAACGACGATACCGTTCTGAAGAACGGTCATTCTCGGGTCCTCGGAAATCTCACCGTACTGGTTGAAGCGGGGAGCGCGGAAAATGATGTCGTAGGTCTGCCACTCGAGCGCGGGCTTGCATGCGTTCTGAATGGGAGCGAAAATGCTGTAAAGACCGGAGCAGTCGTTGTTGAGGGGCTCTTCGATTCCGTAGGAGTCGAGCACCTGAACCTCGTAGCAGCCGTGAATGTAAACGCCGCTGTTGCCCTTGTCCTGACCGGAGCAGTCGGGCATGTCGGGCTCTCTCCACTCAACGTGGATGTGAGCGTCGCCGAATTCATAGTTCGAAACGATATCCTCGTTACCGACGGTCATGATGCCGTCCTCAATAACCCAGTTGGGAGTGTTCTTGCTCCAACGGGAGGTCCAATTCTCAAGAGAGGTTCCGTCGAAAAGAATTACTTTTTCTTTCATGATATACGTCCTTTCGGAATTTAAATGTTAAAGTCAAAGCGGATGCCTTCCGCGTCGGCAAGAGCAATGTTGCCCTCTTCGTTCTCGATGAATACTCCGTCGCGCACGAGCTCGTTTGCAATGAAGGTTACCTCGTCGGGACCGAGAGCGACACCGCCCTCGTAGAAGGTCTTGCTGACCCACAGCGTCTTTTCGGGGCAGGCTCTCTGGAAAGAGGAGAGGCAGTCGACGAGACGGCGCTTGAAGGTGAACGTGCGCCAGCCGCGGCGGGGAACGGGAATACCGCTCTTTGCCTCGAATTCGCGGAGCATCTTGAGCTGCTCAAGTGCCTCGGGCTGACCCCAAAGACCGATTACGGTATTGTACTCGGGTACGGGAGTGTATATAGCCTCAAGGTAATCTCTTACCTCAGCGCAGTCTCCCTTTGCGTCGTACATTGCTTCAAGCTTCGCATAGTCGAGACGGAAGCGTGCGAACGCTTTAATCTGCTCGACGTGGGGCTGCATGAGCTTCATGACCTGCCATGCCTTAAGCGGCATCGGGATGGTGCTCTCGAGGCTCTTGTCGCCTGCGAGAGACGCAAGAAGCTCGGACGCCTTTTCCGCACGTGCGAGGTTGTCGGCGTCGTCGGTGTGACGGAGCCCGAACTTTCCTTCCATCCACCAGTACGAGTCCCAGGTGTCGCCGGAGCGGGCATCGCGGATGAGCTCGAGTACCTCAAGCAGAGCGGATGCCTTTTCTTTTCCGACAACGCACTCCGCAGATTCCGCGAGAAGTACGTCGGGGTCTGCGTCGGGATTTATGAGAAGATGACCCGATGCGTACATCGAGAAGAAGTTCAGCACGTGGTATGCATCCATCTCGCTCCAGTACGAGGGAACGCGAACGTGGTCAGCCTGCTCTCTCGTCTGACGGTAAACGTCGGCGAGAACGCGGTTGTTTACGCTCATGTACGGTCTCTGGTCGGATTCGTATTCACAGGTGTACCAGCCCCACGAGCCGAGGTCACAGCCGAGACGCATGACTCCCTCGCGGAAGCGTGCGCGCTTGCCCTCCTCACGCCAGCTCGGCAGGAAGGGAAGCTCCATGAGCATGATGTCGGTAAAGCCCGCGGCAACGAGTCTGTCGGGGAAGTCGTTCGGGCTGCCCCAAGTGTCAACGCCTATCTTCACGTTCGGGTTTGCCGCCTTGAAGCGGTCGGCAAAGCGGCGGAGGAAAAAGAGCACGTCCTCAACGTTCGTGAGGTTGCCGGGGTCGTAGTAGTGCGCAATAACGCGGTCACAGAACGGAGCCGCCTGCGCGTAGATATCGTAGTACTTGTCGAACGCCGCGCATACCTTGGGGTCGTTCTGTGCAAGTCCGCCGTCAGCGGCGGTGTAAACGACGTCGTCGTCATGCCAGCCGTGCTCTGCAAAAGCCGCAGCCCAGCACCAGAGCGTGAACTCCATGCCGTGGCGGTGAAGCGCGTCTGCGAAAACGCGCATGCGGTCGTGGAAGAACTCGGGCGAGCCCGAGGGTCTCCATGCGGAGCACATGTCGGTAATCTGCACACCGGTGAAGCCGCACGCCTTCATCATGAGTGCGTACTCCTCGAACTGCTTGTCGGAGAAGCACATGAAGTCGTTTAAGAGCGACGTCTGCATGTTGCTGGTGAATCCGCGGATGTAGTCGTACTTCCAGAGGCAGACCGTCGCTTCGCGGTTCTTTATCCACGGGTTGTTGATGCTGAAATTACTCATCTTATTTGTTGGTGATTTCGAAGGTGTCCTTCGCAATCATAAGCTCCTCATTGGTCGGGATAACGAGCATTCTTACCTTGGCGTCGGGAGTGGAGATATCGTACTCAACGTCGGTTCTCTTAGCCTTCGCGTTGATTTCCTCGTCGATTGCAACACCGAGGAAGCCGAGCTTGTCGGCAACTCTCGTACGGTACTGCGGGTTGTTCTCGCCGATACCGCCGCAGAAGACGATTGCGTCAACGCCGCCCATGGCTGCAGCGAAACCGCCGATGTATTTGGTGAGCTCGTGGCAAAGCATGGACTCAACGAGCTGGTAACGCTTGTTGCCTGCCTTGGCGCCCTCTTCGATTTCTCTGTTATCGGAGGTAACGCCGCCGGTGATTCCGAGAATACCGGACTTCTTGTTCATCATGGTGTCGATTTCCTTCGCGTTCATGCCGGTCTTTTCCATAAGGAACGGGATGATTGCGGGGTCGATGGAGCCGCAGCGGGTACCCATGAGGATACCTTCAAGAGGAGTAAGACCCATCGTGGTATCGAAGCACTTGCCGCCCTTTACTGCGGAAATGGACGAGCCGTTTCCGAGGTGGCAGGTAACGAGGTTAACGTCCTCGGGAGCCTTGCCGAGCATTGCGGCTGCACGGAGGGTAACGTATCTGTGAGACGTACCGTGGAAGCCGTAGCGGCGTACGCCGTACTTCTCGTAGTACTCATAGGGGAGAGCATACATGTATGCATAGTCGGGCATCGTCTGATGGAAGCCGGTGTCGAATACGGCTACTTGAGGCACACCCTTGAAGAGCTCCTCGCATACCTCGATACCGTTGAGGTTTGCGGGGTTATGAAGAGGTCCGAATACGAAGCATTCTCTGATGGCGTCCTTGACCTTCTCGTCAACGAGAACGGAGCCGGAGAACTTCTCGCCGCCGTGGAGCACACGGTGACCTACCGCACCGATTTCGCTCATGTCGGAGATAACGCCGTACTTGTCGTCGGTGAGGTACTTGATAACGAGCTCCATGGCCTCGGTGTGGTTGGCCATGGGCATATCTTCCTTCAGCTTTTCCTTGCCTACGGATTCAATCTTGAAATTACCGGTAAGAGCGCCGTTTACGTCCTTGACGCCGATTCTGTCGCACATACCTTTGGCAAGCATCTCACCTGCGGGCATGTCGATAACCTGGAACTTGATAGAGGAACTTCCTGCGTTGATTACGAGAATCTTCATAAAATAAATTTCCTTTCATTTACGGTTATTCCGCATACATATCTATTTTACCATAAACTTCCCCCATATGCAAGGAAATAAGCGAATTTTACCCTACAATATTAATTTATCCGCCCACTTGAAAATCAACGCTCAATATGGTAAAATCATCTCAAAGGGAAGGAGTGATTTCCTATGATTAAATATAACGGTCAGAAGATAAGATACGCCGGGAAGGGAAGTACCGACCCGTTCACGTTCCGTCACTACGACGCGGACAGAGTGGTGGCGGGCAAGCCCATGCGCGAGCATCTGCGCTTTGCGATGAGCTACTGGCACACGATTAACGCGTGCGGTACCGATATGTTCGGCGGCGACACGTCCGACAAGAATTTCGGGCTTCCTTACGGAATCGAGCGGTACAAGGCAAAGGCGGACTTCGCGTTCGACCTTATGCAGAAGCTCGGGATAGAGTACTACTGCTTCCACGACGTTGACGTCGCTCCCGAGGGAGAGACGCTTGCCGAGAGCACCGCATACCTCGAGGAGATGACCGATTATCTGCTTGAAAAGCAGAAGAAGACGGGAATAAAGCTCCTATGGGCTACCGCGAATATGTTCGGCGACAAGAAGTTCATGGCGGGCGCGGCAACGAGCCCGAACGCGGACGTTTTCGCAATTGCCGCCGGTAAGGTCAAGGCGGGCATCGACGCGGCGATAAAGCTCGGTGCGTCGGGCTACGTATTCTGGGGCGGCCGCGAGGGCTACGACACGCTGCTCAACACCGATATGGCGCTCGAGCTCGACAATCTCGCAAGACTGCTCACGATGGCACGCGACTACGGACGCGCACACGGCTTCAAAGGTGACTTCTACATCGAGCCGAAGCCGAAGGAGCCGACCAAGCATCAGTACGACTTCGACGCCGCAACCTGCGCGAACTTCATCCGTACCTACGGGCTTGAGAAGGACTTCCGCCTCAACATCGAGGCGAACCACGCCACTCTCGCGGGACATAC
>JAZUGD010000316.1:0-11302 GCA_045641025.1 Eubacteriales bacterium | reverse complement strand
CATAAATCGCGGGAGTTTGCAAGAAGCAAAACAAGTGCAGAGTTCAGAGCTCAGAGTTAATGTAGTTTTGCTCCGCAAAACAATTGATGAAAATTGAAAAACGCTTGCGTTTTTCTTCCTAAACTCTGCACTCATCACTCTGCACTCTACACTTGAAAAAGCCTCCCGCAAGGGAGGCTTTTTCATTATTTTTCGTCAACGATAAGCTTTGCGACCGCGTCGCGTGCGGCTTCCATGTCGCGGTAATCCTCTGAATACTTGAGGACTCCGGTGGTGATTGTGTTAACCACCTTCATTACCTTGTCGCGGCCGACCTTCTGCTCGGCGATTCTCAGGTAGTCGAAGTCGTCGAATCCGTCGCGGATCTGCGGTAGTCTCCACGATGCAACGGGACCGTAGCCGCCGAACATCTCACCCGCGTAGAGGAGGAGTCCGTCGCCGTTGCCCCCATCGTCAATGACGAACTTGTGTCTCGTTATGTTGCCCCAACCGTGGCAGGTCGCGTAATAAAGGAGACCGTCGATGTCAAACATGAACTGCTGCCAGAGCACCATGCGCACCGCGGCACCCTGATACCAGAAGAAGAAGTTCGGGTAAGGTGCCTGAGGCGAACAGCAGATGTACCACCACAGCTCGTCGCCGTCTGCCTTGAAGGCGGCAAAACGGTCGATATTGTCACCGTATTTCTTTATGGAACGGGTCCATGAGAAGGAGGCGTTATTGTTGTTCTTTTCTCCCTCGCGGAGATATGCGAGGGACTGCGGGCACCAGAGACTGATGTAGGGCTCGATGTATGCGATGGCGTCGATACCCTTTGCCTGACATTCCGCGTCGGCGTAGGTGTCGTTTCCTCCGAGAGGAGTCATGTTGCGGATTTCGCGCTTGCTTTGTATACCGAGCAGGGTCTCAAGATGCTCGTATCTCGTCTTTACGTTCTGAAGCCCTTCTCCCCACGGCTCGTCGGTGTAGTAGAAGTAACCCTTTGCGAATATTTCGGGGTCGTTCTTCACTATATCCCACGCTCTCTTTATGTAGTCGTCGGAGCGGTACATGAATCCGCCGTACGCCTCCTGCATGCCGGAGATGGCAAAAGCGGTCACACGCGGGTCGCGTGCGTAGGCAAGGCCTTCCTCGGTGTCGAGGTTGTAGGGGAGAGTATAGTCGGAGAGGTTATGCTCGAGCATGAACTCGTAGTACGCATTGTAGCATTCCTGATTGGTCATTCCCGATTTTTCGGGGACGTTTCTTGCCATGCATCCGCTGCCGAGGTTGAACGCCGACGCGCTGTACGGAGTGTCGGGCAGGGCAAAATCCCAAACGTCCGCGTAAACGTACGCGTTCTTTATAACCTTGCCGTCCGCATTCTTAATCGAAACGGTCGCGCGGTAGAGTCCCGCGGGAGTGTCCGCGGCGGAGTGCGCGGTGATAAAGAGACCCTGCGAGCAGTTCTTCGCGAGCTCGAACGTGTCGGTCATCTGAGGCAGCGCCTCGGGCCAGTAGTCGGCAACGAATTTGGTTGCATCCCACGGATAGATCTGCGTGAGTACGCTGAAATGCGTGTAGAATTCCCACTTGACCTCGGACGGCATAACGTCGCCGAAATCGTTGACGAAATCGCTCACCTCAACGGAGAGCCCTTCGCAGTCCGCACCCGATACGAGGTAAAGCTGGCACGATTCGTACTCGTTTTTCGCAAGCTTTAATTTATACGCGTCGTATCCGGTCTTGTTTTCCGTGTCGGAGCGCGCAACCTTGAGCATGGAGGAGGCGAAATAATACGAAAGGTCGGAGGCCTCGTTCTCTGCGGGAAGCTTTTCGTTCTTATAGCACAGGCGGAGACCGCCGAGAGCTATGTCGTCCCAGCCGGCGAGCTTCTTAAGCAGAGCCGTGACGTCGGTGAGAGAAATCTTGCCGTTTGCGTCAACGTCGGACGGAAGAAGCGGAGCGTCAACGTCCCAGTTAGCGATTTTTTTGAGAAGCGCGGTAACGTCGGAAACGTTCACCTTGCCGTCGCCGTTTACGTCGCCGAAATTGCGGAGCGTCTTTTCCGCGCCGTTCGCGGAAACCACGTTCTTTGCGGCAATTTTGTCGTTGTCGGCAAGAACGGTGTCACCGTTTCTGACTGTCACGGGCGCGTCGAACTGCGTTGCGAGCTGTGCGGCGGTAACCGTGCCGTCGAACAGAATCTCGTCTCCGTCAATTGCAACGACTGCGCCGTCAACCGGAGCGGGGAACTCGCCCTCTGCATTAGCGAGTACGCAGAATGCGGATGAAAGCATCAAAGCCGCAAGCAGGATTGAAATGATTTTTCTCATGATATGACCTTTACTTAAAAAGATTATCGGTTTTTATGATACGGGTTGCCGACTCCGGTCTCGGAGCACCAGATTTCGTATTCTTCCTCAAGCGTTCTGCCGTACGAAACGTGCGAGCCGACTATGATGAAGTTCTCGACGTTAATGCCGTTCTCCGCCATAATCTCAACCATTTCGCCGTAACGCGAGGAGAGCACAGCCGCTCTCTCCGTGTCGCCGCGGGTGAGACAGCCGAGATATTCGGAGTAGCAGCCCTTATATATAACGGATACGAGCAGGAGACGGCACAGCTTTTCCTGTTTTTCGCTGTTTGCGAGCCGGGAGGCGGTCTTCAGCATATCGTACCACTCGTCAAAGTGAGCGGCATAATACGGAATATCGAACTTCTGCTGCACTCCCGAGTGCACCGTCCAGCCCCAGCATTCGAAGCAGCCGACCTTGTCCTGCGCAGCCCGTTCGCCTTCAATGACGTCGTAAACGTACTGCCAGCCGTCGCCGTAGTCCTTCTCAAGCAGATGCAGAAGCAGCGCGTCGTACTCCTCGCGGGTCGCGTCGGGATTGCGGTTGAGGAATTCCGTCAGACGGAACTGTATTCTCTGTATGCCGTAGCCGTCGTAGTCGGAGTTC
Source organism: Eubacteriales bacterium (assembly GCA_045641025.1). GTDB lineage: Bacteria > Bacillota > Clostridia > Oscillospirales > CAG-272 > UMGS1312. Next base: position 8,360 of record JAZUGD010000316.1, on the reverse strand, counting down.
GAGAAGAATCCGCGCGCGCCGAGACTGCGGAGATACCGGAAATCGTCGTATATGTCGTCGTACGTGTAGTAGGTCATGGGACCGTTATCAAGCGCATAGTACCAGATGTACACGTTGTCGCAGATGTCGCACCAGCCGCGAAGCCACCCGTCGTACTCGTTGTTGTCGACGCCGTACGTGTTTGCGATACATTCGGAGCCGTCGAGCTTGTGGTTTGAGCAGCCGTTGTCATAACAGAAGGTCACGTTCACGTATTTGTTCGGGCGGGTAACCTTCGGCGGTTTTTTCGTGTCTACGTATGCGAAGATGAGGAACTGCATGTCGCCGTACTCGGCGCATATCTCCTCGGAGAGGCGGTTTGCAAAGTCCACCACAGGACCCGATATGGCTCCGCCGTCGCGCTTGTACGCCTTCTGGCAGTTTTCGCACCAGCAGAAGCTGCCGTTGTCGCCCTGCGCGATGTCCACGTATTTTATCTCGCGTCCGACCTGCTGACCTGCGGCAATCTTCGCATCGAGATATGCCCGCACTCCGTCAAGCACCTCGGCGTACTCCTCCTCGGAGGTGTAGCATATCTGCTCGAGCGCCACGTCGCGGGACGCGAATTTGTTGTTCTGCATGCCGTGGCACGCCACGGGAATCGTACCGAAGGAGTTCTGCGCGTCGCTTGGCGCCTTGCGGTCAGTCACGAAATCGTAACGGATAAGCTTCCAGTATTCGACGGTGTCGTACTGCGGGGTCGCCGCGTACGCCGCGCCCTCGGGCACGTTCACGACGTCGGCCTCCCTCAGGCATGAGTCACCGTAGCCTAACTCCTCCCAGCCTATCTCACGCTCGAGGAAGAACCATACTCCGTACGAGAGGCCTCTCTCGCGTGCGCCGGTAATCGTGACGTCACCGTTCCTGACCTCGTATGAGTAGCCCTCGAAGCGGTAATCTTCACCGTCGGTCTGCACGAGCGCGATTCTTCTTCCGCCCGTGTACTCGCTTGCCTTCACGTACGGCACGGCCACGCCGCACGCCTTCTTTATAAGACGCGCAAGCTCGGCAGCCGCAAACGACGCGTTCGCGTTTGCGCCGTCCTCGTAGGTTATCGTGTATTCCGACACGGGGTTGCCCGCGATAAGCAGGGTGCCAATCCGCGTGCCCTCGTGGTATACCGTGTCCGTAACCTTGCCCGCGTTCACCATCTTTGCGGCTTTGCGTACGGCAAGGTCAAGCCCCGAGGCGCTCTTGCCGAGCACGACTACGGTGTCACCGACCGTCTTTATCACGTATCCGTCGGACTCAAACGACGAGAAATCCACGCCGTATTCGTCGGACGAGCCGATGCCGATGACGGTCTCGGGAACGTCTCCGTCGATTCTGTCCTCGTACAGCGCGGCGTACTTCTCCGTGCCCGACGAGGTCGCGCCGACGGGGGAGGGTGCCTCCGCCGTGCAAGAGATGAGCGACGCGAGCATCAGCGCACAAAGCGCGGCAGCAATTATTCTTTTCATACGGGTACCTCACTTTCGGTACAGTATAAATTTCTATATTAATTATATATTATAGTTATCCCAAAGTCAACGGAAAGCGGCTGACTGCCGCGCCGAAACAAATTCATACAGTCTTGTGAATTTCCCGATGCTGTCCTGTAATTTTCGTGAAAACAGTTGACATACCCTATTTGATAGGGTATAATATGGTTGTGAGGTGAGAATTATGACAAGAACGTTTGTCGAACTTCCGTTGTTCCGTTCCAAGTGGAAGGCACTCGGGCTTGATGACGATGACCTGAAAAGATTGCAGGAGGAAATGCTTCTTGACCCGAAAACCGGTGCTGTTATGAAGGAGACCGGCGGTGTGCGTAAAATGCGATTTGCATTTGAACATCGGGGAAAAAGCGGAAGCGTACGGGTTATTTATATTGATTTTGAAGTGTATGAGAAGATATATCTGTTAACTGCATATCCTAAGAACGAGAAAGATAATCTCACAAAAGCGGAACGAAATGAACTTCGTGAACTGGTGAAGGTTCTGGAGCATCAACTTGAAGAAAGCGAGGATAAATCATAATGTCAGTGTTTGATGAGATAAAAACCGGACTTAATGAAGCGATAGAATACGAAAAAGGCAATTTGAAAGCAAAAACAAGAACGCTTTCGATAACGCCGGTTGAAGAGTTTACGGCAAGAGAAATTAAAGATATCCGCAAAAATGCGGGTCTTACCCAGGTGTTATTTGCAAAATATCTCGGTGTTTCACTCAAAACCGTTGAGGCATGGGAGGCGGGGAGAAACCAACCGAGCGGAGCTGCCTGCAGAATGCTGTCTCTGACAAAGAATGACCCGCAGTTTCCGAGAAATTCCGGAATAATCCTGTGAGTTTAAAAATGAACAAAAACCGGATGGCGTGATTTAGTCATCCGGTTTTTCATTCACAAAGTCAACGCAAAAGCGGCGGAACGCATCGTTCCGCCGCTTGTTTCAATTGAGCTCGAAGCCTTCGTAGAAGTAATAGTCGTAGCGCGTGACGTCCGCCTCGGGAATCCAGTAGTCGCGTACCTCGTCAATCAGCGTCGCGGAATATACGTCGCTGCTGCCGTCAAACCCGCGGAAGTGTGTGGTCGGGGCAAAGCCCTGCCTCTCGAGCATTTCTATCATATATTCGTACCGCTCTGCGAGGACGGCGAGGCGTTCCCCGTCGTGTGCGAGATACGCGGGCTTGAACGAGGCAAAGCAGCCCTCGTAATACATGGGAGCGGAGAGCCGCTCGATTCTTTCTTCAATTTCACGCGAGTCCGCGAGGGCAAGCGCCCGCTCAAAGAGCGCGACGTTCCCGTCGAAATGCGAGGCGACGAACGCCTCGTCGAAGTTGTGCGACCAGTTCGTGTGCAGTCCGCCCCAGCAGTGCCAGCACGGCACGAGGTCACCCGCCTCGACCCACAGCTTCACGTATTCGTCAACGAGCTCCCAAGCGTCGCCGTACTCGTTCTTCATGAATCTCTCGTAGTACGCGTTGAACTCGTCGCGCGTCATGCCGGGGTTCATGTTAATCTGCGAGACGAGCTCGTATTCGATGCGCTGGAACCCGAGTCCGAGGTTCTGGTTCTGCCAGAAGATGCCGTCCACGCCGATTCGCGCAAAGTAGGTGAAGTCGTCGTATATCGTGTCTATGACCGTGAAGCCCATGAGCCGCTGATTCAGCGCGTAGTGCCATACGTAGACGCTGTCGCATATCTCGCACCATTTCTCAAGCCACTCGGCGTAGGTGCGGTTCGTTCTGCCGTTGAAGTTGATTTTGCCGTTGCAGCCGTACCCCTCTATCGGGTGGTTCGAGCAGCTTGAGTCGGTGCAGAACGTCACCGATACCCACGGGGAGGCGACGGTGTGCGCCGGCGGCTGATTCGATTCGGCGTACGCGAAAACCTGATAATATATGCCGGGGTAAGCTTCGGAAAGCTCCTCCGAGAGGCGGTTCGCAAAGCGGAGCACCGCGCCCGCGTGGCTCTTTTCGTAGGCGAAAATCTTGCGGCACTCGGCGCACATGCAGTACACGGAGTTGTCGCCCTGCGCGATGTCGATGGCTTTAAGCTCGTAGCCGATTCTTTCGCCTGCGGCAAGACGGGCTTTAATGTGGCTTTCGATATTATAAAGACACGTCTCGTAGTTTTCCTCGCTCGTGTAGCACATCTGCTCGTACCGCACGTCAAAGCCGCACCACTGTGCGCTTTCCATGCCGTGACAGCAGTTCGTCATCGCGCCGCAGGAGTTTTGCGCGGCGGTCGGGTTCGCACGTTCGTTTGCGGGCACCGCGCACGCGGGCTGCGAGTCGGTGTAGATGCAGAGGTAATCGAACGCGGGAGTCTCGCCGGCCTCGATTCCCGACGGTACGTCGAGATATTCGCACGGGCGCAGGTTCGATTCACCGTAAATCAGCGCGTCCCACCCGCACTCGTTCTCGAGAAAGCGGTATACGCCCGTCGAGCAGCCTCTCTTTACGGCGCCCTCGATAACGAGGCGGCCGTCTTCGTCAAAATATCTGTAGCCCTCGTCGCGCAGAGCGGGGTCGGAGGTGTGGCGCAGTTCAATCGCGTGGGGTGCGTCCGTGATGCCCTCGCGCACGGGAACGCTCACACCGCACGCCTTTTCAAGGAGCCGCGAGAGCTCGTCCGCGGCGAAGAGCATGTTCGGGTTGTTTGCGGCGGGGTATTCGATAACGTATTCGGAGAGCGGTGTGCCGAATATGCACAGCTCCTTTATTCTGCAGCCCTCGTGATAAACCGTGTCCTCACCGGGGTGCTTCGCATAGTACCTCACGGCACGGTCGAGTCCCTTCTCGGTCTTGCCGACGATGACCGTCTCACTGCCGACCGTCTTTATGACGTAGCCGTCGTCCTCAAAATCCGTAAGGTCAACGCCGTATTCGTCCGATGAGCCGATACCGAGCACGACTCCGTCCGGAACCGTGCCGAACTTTGCTTCAAGCCATTCGGCACACGCCGCCGCGTCCGAGGACGTAACGGTCACGCCGGAGCGCGTCGCGCACGAAAACATCACTCCCGAGGAGAGCGTCAGCGCAAGCATAAGACAGATGATGCGTGTTTTTTTCATAATTATTCCCATGCCTTTCTTTGCGTCTGTGCCTTTTGCCGCACTCTTGCGGCAAAAGGCACAGACGGGTTTGAAAGCGGCTTATATTCAATACTGGTTTATTTTGCTTTCAAACACTTTTCTCGTTTCCCAGAAGACGACCGCGCTCGCCGCCGCGACGTTGAGCGAATCGACTCCGTGAAGCATCGGTATTTTTACGGTATAGTCGGAGAGGGTTATCGTCTCGTCGGTGAGACCCGTTCCCTCCGTACCGAGGATTATCGCAAGCTTTTCGGCTTCCTTCAGCCGCGGGTCGTCAACCGACAGCGTGTCGCGCCGAAGCGCCATCGCCGCCGTGGTAAAGCCGAGCGAGCGGAGCAGGGCCATTCCCGCCGCGGGCCAGTCCGCGGCACTCTTTCCTATATACGTCCACGGAATCTGGAACACCGTGCCCATGCTGACCCTCGCCGCACGGCGCAGAAGCGGGTCCGCGCACGACGGAGTCACGAGCACCGCGTCGATTCCGAGCGCCGCCGCCGAGCGTATCGCGGCACCGACGTTCGTCGCGTCCGCGACGTTCTCGAGCACCGCTATACGCGATGCTCCCGCACAAACCTCCTCGACCGTGGGCAGGGACGGGCGCTTCATTACGGAAAGCACTCCGCGCGAGAGCGAAAAACCGGTCAGCCTCTCAAGCAGAGCGTCGTCCGCCGTGTACACGGGCACGTCCCCCATGCGGGCGAGAAGTTTTGCCGCCTGACCGTCAATCTGACGTCTCTCGGCAAGGACGGATACGGGCTCGTACCCCGCGTCGAGCGCAAGGGAGATGACGGGCGCGCTCTCGGCGATGAAAACGGCGCTCTCCGGCCGCTGACGGCTGCGGAGCGCACCCTCGGTCAGCCGCGCATACGGGTCGAGCGCAGGGTCGGAAAAATCGGTAAGCGTGATAATATCGGGCATGAGTCACTCTCCGGGAAGTTCATTCTGTAATATAATTGTACCATTCAAAAGAAAAATTTGCAACAAATTTCGGTATGGGTCGAAAACGGGACACAAAGTGTGATATAATGAAAATGAAAGGGGGGTGCGTGAAAATACAGTTGTTTTATTAATATAGAAACCTGTTTCACGCCCGAACCGACGGCTGAAAATCCACAAGGCGGGATTTTCGTTTTCCACAGGGAAAAACACGCCGCCGTTTCCCCACGTGTTTTTCACGCTGCATCACTTCGCGAATGCAGCGTAACGGAGGTTATTATGAAAAAGAAACCGGCGGTCTGGGTCAGAGTGACTCACCTTTTCAGACGCGACGAGTACGTCTGCTCCGTGTGCGGACATAAGGCGGGAAAGCCGCACAAATCGTGCCCGAAATGCGGCACGGAAATAAAAAAGACCGTCACCGACCCCGAATGGATAAACGAAATGGCGGACTTTGACGAAATGTTCGGAGAATAAACGAAAGAGCGCGGCGGTTTTCATTTTTTAACCCGAAAAATACAGAAAGGAAACCGCAGACATGACAAACGAAAACGAATGCCGCGCCGAACACTACGGACAGATGATTCTCGAGGAGAGGGAAATTATCCGCATCATGGAGGAGTCGTTTATAAACGAAAATCTCGCTCTGTGCATCATGGTCGGGACAAGACTGCCGCCGAACGCGCAGAGGCTGATGCTGTGCTGTGTGAAATTCTCGCTCATTTCCTCGATGTTCTGCCCGGGAGCGGACGGAAAGCTCACGAAGCCCGCACGGGAGCACTACGAAAGGCTGTTTGACGATTACATTGAAAGCCCGGAGGAGGCAAGTGAGAGAATGTGGGACTTCGGACTGGTACCGGAGTACGACACCGCCGACGTGCTGTACGAAAAGTACACACTGCTTAAGGAAGCGCTCGTTCCGATGCTCGCCGACACCGAGGAGTTATGCTTTGCCTCGGAGATACGCGACGCAATAACCAAAGTCCTCGACGGCAAGCCCGCCGATCCCCGCCCCTGCGACATCAAGTACGGAAACTGGAGAAGGTAAAACAAAAAAGGACACCGCAAGGTGTCCTTTTTCGCTCGCTCGGTTACCGCGCGGGCTCGACGCAGTCGGTGATCAGGGCGCCGTCACAGCGTACCGAGAGCTCCCCGGGACAATTTTCCGGACGCTCAAGCACAATGCTTCCGCACCCTTTCATACCGAGATGAACTCTGTACACTCCTTCACCGCGGTTCAGAGAAAAGCTTGCCGGAGGCCCGTACTCCGGCGACACTTTTATGCCGCCGCCGAAGGCAATCGTGCGGTTGAACAGGTCCCTGCAATCGCAGGCGTCCGCGTACAGCATTTCCTCATACGGCGTCAGCGGACGGTGTTCGAGAAACAGACTCGGCGTGGCGTGTACAATAAGACATCTTCCGCTCTCGAACATGACGTATACGCTGCTTGCCGTATATCCGAGCCTCCCGCCGCGCAGCTCCGTCCCGAGCATACGCGAATCCAAAGCGACTATCGCTTTGACACTTACGTTTTTCTCGCGCTTCATCACCATACACAGAAAACGGCGCACCGTTTCCGCATTTGAAAAATTGAGCCGATTCATTTTGACACCTCCTGCCTTGTGTGTACAGTATATCATGCACGGTGTGACAAAAACGCCGCACAAAGAAAAAGGACACCGCAAGATGTCCTTTTTCTTTATTTACGGTAGTTGGCGGTGATTATGCTTTCAGCCCAACGGGTCGCCCTTTCGTCCTCGTCGAAGACGAATTCCTGACCCTTGCAGGCGCTCTGGAAATAACCGTCCTTGTTGTTGTTTGCGGAGTGGTACGTAACCGGTACGGTGCCGATTATGCCGTTGTATTTCCATTGCGTCCTGCTTCTGCCCTCTGCGGTAAGCAAGGTGGTGTCGGAATACGAAAGAGTGCCGTATCCGGGGAGCCCCGTGTCCTTCCCGTCGATTACGAGACGGTCGGACGGTACGTATATCGTGTTGTTTTTCGACGTTATGTGTGTTTCATCCGAATGAGGATGCCACGGAAGCCTTCCGACGTCCTCTCCCGTGAGCGTTTCGCCGACTTGCAGGTACCCGTATATCACGTGTAGATCCGGTGCGCCCTTGGCGTAGCGAAGACGCTCTCCGGAATATTCGGTCATTCTGAACCAGCCGAAGAACAGGAACAGATCTCCGGCTCCGACGCCGTTGTTTTCAAGATGACTCTGCGCGGCATCCACCTGCCCGAAGCCGGGAGTGAATCCCGCGGGAACGTTTTTTCTTATGCCGTCCCTGATGTCGGGGTCGAGATGACACCGTTTTGCGTGCGCTCTGCATGGGCTGAGCTCCGCAAGGATTTCGGCATAGCTTTTCCCGTTCGGAAAGACGAGCTCGTCGTACGAGCAGTTGCCGTCGCCGTCCGGTATCGGAAACGAAACGGCGGTTCCGTCGGGAAGTATCGGGCTCGGCTGCCCGCCGTACCCGGAATCAAATCCCTTTCGGGAGAGTATGATTTTCATTTTTGTTCACACACTTTCTTTGAGCACGAGTCATTGTCAAGACGTTCCGTAGGAATGTTTGACGAGGTACTGTGATTGAGAATTTCTGTAACAAAATCAATTATTTTCTGCGGAGCTTTGTTATCACAATCGGGTGCCGCTGTCGCAAGTCATACGATAAAAGAAGTAGTGATTCATAACTGTGCTCTCCAATTATTTTTATATATTATAACATACATAATGTGACCAAAACAACCCAAAGAGGACAAAGACAGCAAAAAGAACGCGGAGACGCTAACAGTTTTTCGCTTGTC
>JAZUGD010000315.1:0-5677 GCA_045641025.1 Eubacteriales bacterium | reverse complement strand
AAGTTCCTCGACACCATGCCCGACAAGATTGAGGAAATCGCGAAGAAATATCAGAACATCCCCGGCGCGACCCTTCTCGGCCGCGGCGTCGTATATCCGATAGCGCTCGAGGGTGCGCTCAAGATGCTTGAGACCAACAAGCTCAAGATGAAGGGCTACCCGATTTCCGACTTCCATCACGGTCCCATCGCACAGCTTCACACCGGCGACCTCGTATTCGTTCTCGCACCCAAGGGACAGGTTTCCGACGACTGCGACGAGATTATCCGCAAGCTTCACGGAGTAGAGGCTGACGTGCTCGTACTCACCGACGACGCTGACAAGAAGTTTGACGGCTGCACTACCGTCGTTCTTCCCGCCTCCGGCAGCGAGTTCACCTTCGTTTACGCCGCAGTTATGTTCTTCCAGATGCTCGCGTGCAAGATGACCATCGTCCGCGGTATCGACCCCGACGTAGCAGGCGTCATCAACAAGGTTACCATTACCAAATAATTTTCCCCCGCGGTGCGGGTTTCCACATAAGTAAATAAAAATCTGAGAGAGGAAAGGTGATTCGTTATGAACGAGAATCCCAACGGCGAACTTATCATAATCGGAATGCGCGGCTGCGAAGGCTTTGTCGACCAGGTTGACGCATATCTCAAAAAATGGCACGAGGGCGAGCGCACGACGTATCTGTCAATGGCAGAGTGCCCGCGTTTCGGCTCCGGTGAAGCGAAGGCGCTTCTTCGCGATACCATGAGAGGACGTGACGTGTTCATCATCTCCGACTGCTTCAATTACGGAGTAACGTACAAGATGCACGGCATGGTCGTACCGATGAGCCCCGACGACCATTTCCAGGACCTCAAGAGAGTTATCGCCGCCATTGAAGGCAAGGCGAGACGAATCACCGTAATCATGCCCATGCTTTACGAGGGACGTCAGCACAGACGTACCGGACGCGAATCCCTCGACTGCCCGATGGCTCTGCAGGAGCTTTACGCAATGGGAGTTGCCAACATCATCACCTTCGACGCACACGACAGCAGAGTTCAGAACGCCATTCCTCTCGGCGGCTTTGACGACGTGCGCCCCACGTATCAGATGCTCAAGGCACTCGTACGCGAGTTTCCCGATATTTCTCTCTCAAACGAAGATATAATGATAGTATCGCCCGACGAGGGCGCAATGTCCCGCTGCGTTTACTACGCGTCCGTGCTCGGAGTCGAGCTCGGCATGTTCTACAAGAGACGCAACTACACCGTCGTAATCGACGGCAGGAACCCCATCGAGGCACACGAATACCTCGGCCGCGACATCGCGGGCCGCGACGTTATCGTGGTCGACGATATGATTTCCTCGGGTGACTCCATAATCGACGTATCCGTACAGCTCAAGAACCTCGGCGCGCGCCGCATCTTCCTCTTCGAGACCTTCGGTCTCTTCGTAGGCGGACTCGAGCGTTTCGACGAGGCGTACGCAAAGGGCTACTTCGACAAGGTATTCACCACCAACCTCATTTACAGCAAGCCCGGCCTCAAGGACAGAGAATGGTACTCCGAGGTCAACATGTGCAAGTACGTTTCGTACATCATCGACACCATCCACAAGGACGAAACGATAAGCGAGCTTCTTGACCCCGTCAAGAGAATACATAATCTGCTCGACAGACAGAACGCTCACCTTGATGAGATTCATTCCGAGCAGATGAAAATGCACGAATAATTAAGGACAAGTTACAGTATGCTTGATTTCAAACGTAAGACGGCGGCGGCGATTGCGCTGGCTGCGGCGAAGGCTTTCCCGGATTCCGTTATAACGGAAGACGAGATACTTCAGAACCTCGCGTATCCGCCTGATACGGCAATGGGCGACGTAGCGTTCCCGTGCTTCAGCCTCAGCCGTACTCTCCGTGCCGCTCCGCCGAAGATTGCGTCGTCGCTTCTCGAAGCGCTCGGCGAGTCCGACGTCTTCACCGCGGAGGTCGCGGGCGGTTATCTCAACTTCCGCGCCACCGATAAATACTTCGCCGAATACGTTCTCGCGGACGCAGAGTCTGCGGGAGAAAAATACGGCGCGTCCGACGAGGGTGACGGAAAGACCGTCGTGCTCGACTATGCGTCCCCCAACGTGGCGAAGCCGTTCCACATCGGTCACCTCGGCACGACCGTAATCGGTCACAGCCTCAAGCTCATTCACGAGTTCTGCGGCTACAAGTGCGTGGGCATCAACTACCTCGGTGACTGGGGTACTCAGTTCGGTAAGCTCATCACCGCCTTCCGCAAGTGGGGTAGCCGTGAGGACGTGGAGCAGGGCGGAGTTGACGCGCTCGTTGCACTTTACGTACGTTTCCACGCCGAGGCGGAAAAGGACGAATCCCTTAACGACGAGGCAAGAGCGGAATTTCATAAGCTCGAGCTCGGCGACGAGGAAAATATCGGGCTCTGGCAGTGGTTCATTAAGATAAGCCTTGCCGAGTACGAGGTAACCTTCAAAAAGCTCGGCATAACCTTCGACTCCTACAAGGGAGAGAGCTTCTATACCGACAAGATGCCCGCACAGGTTGAAAAGCTCCGTGAATCGGGACTCCTCAAAATCGACGACGGCGCGTCCATCGTCGACCTCAGCGAGTACAAAATGCCTCCGTGCCTCATCCTCAAGAAGGACGGCTCGACGCTTTATCCCACGCGTGACATCGCGGCGGCGGTTTACCGTCACGATACGTACGGCTTCGACCGTGCGATATACGTCACCTCCTCGGCTCAGTGCCTCCACTTCGCACAGTGGTTCAAGGTTGTTGAGCTCATGGGCTACGACTGGTATGACAAGCTCGTACACGTGCCTTACGGTACGGTCAGCATCGACGGTGCGAAGCTCGCAACGAGAACGGGTAACGTCGTGCTTCTGCGTGACCTCTTCGCTCAGGCTGAGGAAAAGGTAAAGAAGATAATCGACGAAAAGAACCCCGACCTTGAAAACAGAGACGAAACAGCCTCCGCCGTAGGAGTCGGCGCGGTGGTCTTCCACTACCTCTTCAACTCCCGTATCAAGGATATAAACTTCGTAATGGAAGACGCGCTCAGCTTCGACGGCGCAACGGGTCCGTACGTTCAGTACACCTACGCGCGTACCTGCTCGATAATCGAGAAGGCGGGCGGCGTGCCGCAGGGCGGCAAGCTCACGACCGACGAGGAAAGAGCACTGCTCCGCGTTATAGCCTCGTTCCCCGAGAAGGTGAAGAAGGCGCTTGACGATTACGAGCCCTCCGTCATCACGAGATACGTTTACGACCTCGCGTCCGCGTTCAACGGATTCTATCATAACTGTCCCATCAACAGCGCAGACGACCCCGAGGTACGTGCATTCCGACTCCGTCTCACGAAGACGGCGGGAAGCATTATAAAGACCGCGCTTTCGCTTATCTGCATTAAAGCACCCACGAAAATTTAACCTATCAGGATAGGAGATACAGTATGTCCGGACACAGCAAATGGAATAACATCAAAAACAAGAAGGAGAAGACCGACGCGCAGAAGGCGAAGGTCTTCACCAAAATCGGTAAGGAGATGGCAGTTGCCGTAAGAGAAGGCGGACCCGACCCGAACTCCAACAGCAAGCTCCGTACGCTTATCGCCAAGGCTAAGGCATCCAACGTCCCGAACGATAACATCGACCGTATCATCAAAAAAGCAAGCGGTGCCGACGGCGTCGCATACGAGGAAATCGTATACGAGGGCTACGGACCGTCCGGTGTTGCAGTCATCGTTGAGACCACTACCGACAACCGCAACCGTACCGGCGGTGACGTCCGTCACTTCTTCGATAAGTACGGCGGAAACATGGGCCAGAGCGGATGCGTAGGCTACCTCTTCGAGAGCAAGGGCGTTATCGTCATTCTCAAGGAGAACGTAAGCGACGAGGACGCACTTATGGAAACCGCGCTTGAAGCGGGCGCAGCCGATTTCATCGCCGACGAGGATACCTTCATCATTTACACCGAGCCCGACGATCTCGACGCCGTTAACGACGCAATCGTTGCCGCAGGCTACGAGGTAGAGTCCGCAGAGCAGGACCGTATCCCCTCCACTTACGTCACTCTCGAGAGCGAGGACGATATCAAGAACATGACGCTCCTTCTCGAGCATCTTGACGATAACGACGACGTAACCGAAGTATATCACAACTGGGAAAACTGCGATATGTAATAAATGCAGGCGGGCTGTCGCAGAAGCGACAGCCCGTCACGATTTTAATTAAAGGAAATTGATAATATGAAATACTTATCATTCCCCGGACTCGGCATCGCACCGTTCCATATTGACGACGTGGCGTTCACCGTGTTCGGCCTCGGAATCAAATGGTATGCGATTCTCATTACCTGCGGCATGATACTCGGCTTCCTCTACTGCCTTACAAGGGCAAAATACGAGGGGCTCGATTCCGACGACTTATACGACGTCGCAATATTCACCGTAATATTCGGCGTTATCGGCGCGCGCCTCTACTACGTGCTCTTCTCGCTTGATAAGTTCATAGTGACCGACGGCGACACGTGGAGCAATATCAAAGAGTCGCTCCTTCGCATAATCAATATAAGAAGCGGCGGACTTGCCATATACGGCTCGCTCATCGCAGGCGCGATAACGATAATTCTCGTGTGCCGTCATAAGCACATCCGCGTTCCCGTAATGCTCGACATTATCGTAGGTGCGGTGCTTATCGGTCAGGTTATCGGACGCTGGGGCAACTTCATCAACGTCGAGGCGTTCGGCGGTGAGACCGCTCTCCCGTGGAGAATGGGCATTCTCGAGTCGATTGACGGCGGCGCGAGCTTCTACGCGCAGAAATTCGTCCACCCGACGTTCCTTTACGAGTCGCTGTGGAATCTTATAGGCTTTATCATCCTCCACTTCACTTATAAGAAAAAGAAATACAACGGTCAGATATTCCTTATGTATACCGCATGGTACGGCCTCGGCAGAGCCTTCGTGGAAGGACTCCGCACCGACAGCCTCATGCTCGGTCCCGTCCGTATTTCTCAGGCACTCGGACTCGTGCTGTTTGCGGCGGCAACCGCACTTCTCATTGTGTTTGCAAAGCACAGACCCGCAGCACTTGAGATAGTGACCGTCGAGGACGAAGAAACCGAAGAAACCGAAGAATCCGAAGAATCCGAAGAGACCGAAGAATCCGAAGAGGCTGCAGAGGAGAGCGAAGCTCCCGAAGAAGAGAGCGAAACAGAGGAAGACGATGGCACAGATAATTGACGGAAAACTCGTATCCGCGGCAACGCGCGAGGATATAAAAAAACGCACCGAAGAGCTCGTCAGCCGCACGGGCGTGACCCCGGGACTTGCCGTAATAATCGTAGGCGAGGATCCCGCGTCGCAGGTTTACGTACGCAACAAAAAGAAGGCGTGCGGTGAGGTGGGCTTTTATTCCGAGGTAATCGAGATGAGCGCCGATACCTCTATGGGCGCGCTTCTTTCAAAAATCGAAGAACTCAAAAACGATGAGAAAATCCACGGCATCCTCGTTCAGCTCCCGCTTCCGCGCGGACTTGACGACAAGGCGGTAGTAGCCGCAATCCCGCCCGAAAAGGACGTTGACGCATTCCACCCCGTGAACATCGGTAAGGTAATGCGCGGTGACTACGATTTCGTGCCGTGCACTCCCGCGGGAGTTATGAAGCTTC
>JAZUGD010000314.1:0-13456 GCA_045641025.1 Eubacteriales bacterium | reverse complement strand
TTTAATATGATGTTTTGCTCCGCAAAACTTCAACCTACTCATCCGCCACTATCGTGGCCCTCCTGACCCCTTTTGCATTGCAAAAGGCAGGCAAGGGAAGGCTTTGTTGCGAACCGTTTATTATGTTGACAGACATACAGTTCGGCATAATTCCGAATTCCGAATTCCGCATTACTACAAATTCCGGTTTGTCAAAAAGAAGGCTCCCTTGCAGGGAGCCTTCTTTTATTCCATTGTTTCAAGCAGGAAGCTTACGGGGCGGAAGCCGTCGTTGCACGAAATCATCGCGCTTCTCGGGTTTTTCATCCACCCGTCGTAGAAGTTGCCGCCGCCTGCGGCAAGCTCGCGTACGAACGGCTCGACGGACTGCCACGCACTGTCGCAGAACCCTTCGGGGCACGTCCCGTCCGACAGCCACGTCTGACCTACGGTGACGTCGCACGTATGCTCAATCGGGTTTTCGTAAATCTTCTGCAGGTCCGTATAATCCGCTTTGCGGATGACCGTGATTCTGACCTTCATTATTTACCGAGAGAATCGGTGACCTCAACGGTCTTCGTGTCGTGGTAGCAGGCGAACATTTCGTCAACTCCGTCGGGCTTCGACTTCTGCGAGATGAGGGAGACGAGCGGAACGATGATGAGACCGCCGACCATTGCGAACACACCGGAATAAAGGGAGTTCTTAAATACGAACTCAAGTACGGGAATGCCGGCAACGGATACGGCACCGAGGGAGATGAGAAGCTGAACTACCTCAAGTCCTACACCGTAGATGAACGAAACGATAACCGCGGCGCGGGTCGTCTTCTTCCAGTACAGACCGTAAAGGAACGGAGCGATGAACGCGCCCGCAAGCGCACCCCAGGATACACCCATCATCTGCGCGATGAGGAAGTTCTTGCTCTTCGCCTGATAGATTGCGATGACTGCGGAGATAACGATGAACAGAGCGATGAACGCTCTCATGATGAACATTTTCTTCTTCTCGCTCATCGTCTTCTTCGAGAGAGGAGCGATGAAGTCGAGCGTGATGGTCGAGCCCGAGGTAAGCACGAGCGACGAGAGCGTCGACATCGAAGCGGAGAGCACGAGCACGATTACGATACCGATAATTACAGGCGAGAGGGTCGAAAGCATTTCGGGGATGACTGCGTCAAAGCCTTCGGAGGCAACGTCAACGTTGTAGAGACGTCCGAATCCGCCGAGGAAGTAGCAGCCGCCTGCAACTACGATTGCGAAAAGCGTAGAGATTACGGTACCCTTCTTGATTGAATCCTCGTTCTTTATAGCGTAGAACTTGCCGACCATCTGCGGCAGACCCCACGTACCGAGAGAGGTAAGAAGCACGACGAAGAGAAGGAATACGGGGTCGGGACCGAAGAACGATGCGAACTGCCAGCCGCCGTTCTCGCCGGTGGCGAGAGCCGCCGTAGCCGCGGTAAGACCGCCGTTGTTATGAAGCACTGCGGCGATAACCGCAACGATACCGCCGAGCATGATTATACCCTGAATAAAATCGTTGATGGCAGCAGCCATGTAACCGCCCACGAGGACGTATACGCCGGTCAGCACCGCCATGACGATAACGCAGACCGCGTAGTCGATGCCGTCGTACGCCATGGAGAACAGACGGGAAAGACCGTTATAAAGCGACGCGGTGTAGGGAATCAGGAATACGAAGGTGATGACGGAAGCGGCAACCTTGAGTCCCTTGGAGCCGTATCTTTCACCGAAGAAGTCGGGCATGGTTTTGCACGAGAGGTGCTGTGTCATGATACGCGTGCGTCTGCCGAGGATGCTCCACGCAAGAAGCGAGCCGATGAACGCGTTGCCGAGGCCTATCCAAGTCGAGGCAAGACCGAAGTTCCAGCCGAACTGTCCGGCGTAGCCGACGAAAATTACGGCGGAGAAATAGGAAGTACCGAACGCGAACGCGCTGAGCCACGGCCCCACGGAGCGGGAGCCGAGCACGAAGCCGTCAACGTCCGACGCATGCTTCCTCGAATTTATACCTATGCCTATCATAAGCGCAAAGAAGCACACGATAAGGCAGGTCGTGAGAATCATTGTGGTGTTCATGAGTGTCCTCCGAAGGGTCTGCAAATGTAAACTTATTCATAAATATACACCAAATCGCCCGATTTGTCAAGCGAAACGCGTACTTTAATATATTGTACCATAATATAGTAAGACGATACAATGTGATTATTGACGAAAGTTCGGCGTTTTTCGAGGGTAATGTTGCATAAAAACACGGTTTGCGGTATAATCGTATAAAAGGACGGTGACGTGTATGATAAATCAGAATCTCAAAACCGAATCTGCATGCGGAAAAGAAAACGTCGTGTTTTACGACGCGGCAGACGGTAATTTCGGCGTGTACGGAGTGTCGGTACCTACCTCCGAGACGGGGCAGTTCCTCCGTATGCCGGGCAAGGTCGCCGACCCGCTGAGACTTCATGGCACACGCCATCGGCGACGTGCTCGAAAAGGTAATATGAAAAAAGACCCGAAAGGGTCTTTTTTGTGCAGATTATTCCATGCGATAATCAGTCCTTAAGAAGAAATTTCGCGGCGTGAATGAAACGCTTTTTGTTGTATTCCAGCAATTCCGGGTGCGGATCGTCCACGTTGTCGTAAACCAGCAGAATCTCGCCCGGCGCGGTTTCAACAAGCGTAACGTATCCCGAGGGGCCTTCGCCCCACCGGCCCTTGTTTTCCTTTACTACGATGCGGTCCGACCACGTCCCGCCGCCGTCCTCGGACATAAGAATGAAGGTGTCCCATTTGCCCGAGCCGATCAGCAGCGTGCCGTCGCTGCACTTCAGCAAGCGGGGATAAACACCGAAGTCGCAGATTTTCTCCGGCACGGTCCACGTTTTGCCGTAGTCGTAGGAATGGCAGACGTACATGGGCGTATATACCTCGTGTCCCTGAGTTCTGAGAGCACAAAGCACGTGACCGCCGCCCATGTCGATGATGTCGGGCTCGCAGAATCCCTCGCCCGTGGGATTCCACGGATAAGTCATGCAGTCCGCAATCGTACCGAGATATTCAAAGGTGTGTCCGTTGTCGTGAGAGACGATAATCCAGCTTCTGTACTGGTACATGTCGTAAACGGTGAAATACTCGCATTTCGACTTGTCTTCCTTGAACTGACCGTACATCGCGACGAGAATATCGCCGTTGTCGAGCTGACAGAAATTGTTGCAGTAGCCTATCTCCCAGTTGTCGGGATTCTGTCCGTCGCCGTAGCCGTAGGTGAGTCCGGGAATGTCGATGCAAAAGAAGTCCGTCTGCACGCGGTCCTCCAGAAGCTCGTCAAAATCATCCGCGTATTTCATCTGAAGCACGTGCGGCATCTTTTTCTGCGTTTTAATGTTCACAAGCTTCCACACCGGGGACTGGACTCCCATTGAAAAATACGTCCCGTCCCGAAGCTTTATCATCCTCGGCGTGTCGAAGCGGCCGTACACCTCGCTGAAGCTTTCGCCGCCGTCGTCGGAAACGAGCGCAAACGCCCCCTTGAACCCCGATGAGCCGATAATGATTCTGCCGTCGTTTGACTGAGTAAAGTTTATCGGGAAATGCCCCTGCGTGATAACTTTGTCGGATATGAGTTCAAGATGCTTCATTTTTATGACCTTCTTTCGTTATCCGTGTAAGTGCCGTTGCCGGCAAAGTAAGTATACAATAATTTCCCGCGGCGTGTCAATATCGTCTTTTTCGCGCGAACCCTTCAAAATATATTATGTTGATTTTGAAGGAAAACAGTGATATAATTATTATGGAATTTTATGTTGCAATGTGAGGACTATAATATGACTTCGAACGATAAGTACGTCGCTCCTCTGAACTCGTCCCAGCTCGGAGTATATCTTGACAGTGTCGATGAGCCGGAGACCATAAAATATAATTTAATCATTGCCGTCCGCCTGTCGGGTAATATCGACGCGGGACGTTTTATCGCCGCGGCACAAAAGGTTGCGGACATGTATCCGGTGCTCGGCTCTCACATCGGAACAGTTAACGGTGTACCGTCGCTCGTTTCCGGAGAGGGCGGGGTTAAAATAACCGAAAAATACGAGGACACGGCGTACGTGAACGAACGCCGCTTCCGTCACCCGTTCGACCTTGAGACGGGTCCTCTCGCACGCATGGAGTACGTACATACGCCCGACGGCGACGCCTTCGTCATCGACGCGCACCACACGGTATTCGACGGTACGTCAGTGAACGTACTCGTGCGGAATATCGTCTCCGTCTACAACGGCGGCGAGCCCGTCCCCGAGACCGTAACAATGTTCGAAGCCGCACGCGCCGAAGCGGAATACGTAAACGAAGAAAAGCTTCGTGAGTACGAGGCGTATTTTGAAGAAAAGCTCGGAGGGGTCGACTGTGACTCAAAACCGGTACGCGACGTTGTGACCGACGGCGCACCCGCGGGCTTCACCTCGGTTACCGATACCGCCGAGGGCATCTTCACGGGAGAGGAGGTAGCGGATTTCGTCAAATCAAACGGTCTTACCGAGAACGCGTTCTTCCTCGGCGCATTCGGCTATACTCTCGCTAAGTACAACGCTTCCCCCGAGAGCTGTTTTGCCACGGGCCACACGGGAAGACTTTCCCGTGAGGTTGCAAATACGGTGGGTATGTTCGTGCGTACCCTGCCGTTCGTCTGCCGTCCCGACGAGAACGAGTCCCCCGCAAAGTATCTCTCGCGCGTCAGCGACGACTATTATTTCACCAAAAAGAACGACGTTATCTCATTCGCCGAACTTGCGGCAAAGTACGGCGTCGGCAAGGACGTTACGTTCGTCTTCCAGTCCGACCTGTTTGCCGATATTCCGATTGACGGCGGTACCCTCACTCCCGAAATGCTCGATACCGATACGTCAATCGCAGATTTCGAGCTTATGGCGTTCAGCGGCGAGACGAACGGAGTGCTCGTTCACTATAATACCGCCGAATATTCCGAGGCGTTCGTGCGGGGCTTCGTGCGTACGTACCTGCACGTTGTGCGCGGTATGCTCCGCGAAGAAAAGCTCGGCGATATAGAGCTCTGCGACCCCGACGCGAGAGCGCTCATCGACTCCTTCAATAAAACCGAAAAGCCCTACGATACCTCAAGGACGGTCGTAGACCTCTTCCGCGAGCAGGCGAAACGCACACCCGACGCGGAGTGTCTCGTGTACTGCGACAAGCGTTTTACATACCGCGAGACAGATGAAATTACAGACCGTATCGCAAAGCATCTGCGCGAGTGGGGAGTCTGCCGCGGCAAGGTCGTCGGTGTGCTCATTCCGCGGTGCGAATATATGCTTCTTTGCTCTCTCGCCGTGCTCAAGGCGGGCGGCGCGTATCTGCCGCTTGACCCGACCTATCCGCCCGAGAGACTCAACCTTATGGTGAAGGACTCCGGCGCGTCGCTTCTGTTCACGACCGCAGAGCTTGACTCCGTTATAACCGACGACTTCACCGGCAGACGGGTACCGGTTGACTCTCTGCCGTCTCTGCCCGATATCGAAGCGCCTTTGCCCGCACCCGTGCCCGAAGACCTTTTCGTCATGCTTTACACCTCCGGCTCTACGGGTACTCCTAAGGGCGTTATGTTCGCGCACTCGAACACCATGGTCACCGCCGCGTGGGAGAGGGATTTCTACGAGCTCGGCGAGGGCTGCCGCGTTACCGCGTACGCAAGCTACGGCTTCGACGCAAACGTGTTCGACAC
The DNA here is from genome assembly GCA_045641025.1 of Eubacteriales bacterium. GTDB lineage: Bacteria > Bacillota > Clostridia > Oscillospirales > CAG-272 > UMGS1312. Next base: position 7,723 of record JAZUGD010000314.1, on the reverse strand, counting down.
CTACGCCACGATAACCTCGGGCGCGACGCTCCATATAATCTCCGACGATATAAGACTCGACCTCATCGCCCTGCGCGATTACTATAACGAAAACGGAATAACCCACTCCACGATGACAACGCAGGTCGGCAGACAGTTCGCCCTCATGGGCGGCACGAAGACGCTCCGCTGCCTCAACGTCGCGGGGGAAAAGCTTACTCCTCTGACTCCTCCCGAGGGGCTCGCGTTCTATAACCTTTACGGACCCACCGAGGGCTCGATTCTCGCGACGGGCTTCCGTGTTGACAAATTCTACCGTGACGTGCCGATAGGCCGCGCTGTCGACAACGTAAAGCTGTACGTCGTCGACTCTCTCGGCAGACTTCTGCCTCCGGGCGCATCGGGTGAGCTTCTCATCTCCGGCGCACACGTCACGCAGGGATATATGAACCGTCCCGAAAAGACCGCCGAGGCATACGGCGAAAATATTTACGATAACGTACCGGGGTACGAAAGAATTTACCGTACCGGCGACGTTGTGCGCTTCATGCACGACGGCAATCTTCAGTTCGTCGGCAGACGCGACGCGCAGGTCAAGGTGCGCGGCTTCCGCGTTGAGCTTACCGAGATAGAGGAGGTCATCCGCCGCTGTCCCGGTGTACGTGACGTTACCGTCGCCGCATTCGACGAGCCGTCGGGCGGCAAATTCATCGCCGCATATATAGTATCCGATGAGAACATAAACTTCGATACCGTCGCAGAGTTCATAAAGGCGGAAAAACCGCCGTACATGGTACCTGCGGTATTCATGAAGATAGACAAAATCCCGCTCAATCAGAACCAGAAGGTCAACCGCCGCGCACTTCCCGTGCCGGAAAGAACGGCGGGCGAGGTCGTGCCTCCCGAAACCGAAATGCAGAAGAAAATCTTCGGCATAGTCGCGTCCGTAGTAGGACACGAGCAGTTCGGAATCACGACCGATATATACGAGGCGGGGCTTACCTCGATAGGCGCGATAAGACTCAACGTCGCACTCTCCGAGGAGTTCGGCTGTACCGTGCGCATCGCCGACGTAAAGGCGAACGACACGGTCAAAAAGCTCGAGGCGTTTCTCTCCTCCGCCGCACCGTCAAAGACGTTCGCGCTTCAGGCGGACTATCCTCTCACGGCAACGCAGAACGGCATAATTGTTGAGTGCCTCGCAAATCCGGGCACCACCGTTTACAATATTCCCGCGCTTTTCCGCCTCGGTGACGGAGTCGATACCGAAAGACTCGTGCGTGCGGCAAAGTGCGCGGTTGACGCGCATCCGTACCTCAAAACCGTACTGTTCACCGATGCGGGCGGCAACGTCCGCGCAGAGCGGCGCGACGGGGACGAGGCGTGCGTAACGGTCGAGAAGTGCGCGGCGCTTCCCGAAAGCATTGTTTACCCGTTTACGCTTCTCGGCGAGAGACTGTACCGCATCACCGTTTTCGAAACCGATGCGGGGAACTACCTCTTTATAGATATTCACCACGTTATAAGCGACGGCACGTCCGAGAGCATAATCCTGCGCGATATATCAAGCGCTTACGCGGGCGAGACGCTCACTCCCGAGACGTACTCGGGCTTTGAGGCTGCACTCGATGAAGAAGAGGTACGCGCAGGCGACGCATATACTTCCGCAAAAGAATACTGGAAGGGTGCACTTGCGGGTGCCGAGACCGAATGTCTCCCCAAAAAGGAGCCGTCGGGCGAGAGCGGCGCGGGCTTCATTACCCGCCGCGTCAAGACCGACCCCGCAAAAATCGAAAGCTTCTGCGACAGGGCGGGAATCACACCGAACGCATTCTTTAACTCCGCGTTCTCGTTCGTGCTCAGCCGCTTTGCGGGCAAGGACTCCGTTTCGTACGCTACCGTTTACAGCGGCAGAAACGATTCACGCCTTGAGAACACCGTGACCCTCGCCGTCAGAACGCTTCCCATAGCGGTTGAATTCACCGACGGTATGACCGTCGCCGAGACGGTCGGCGATATGCAGAAAAAGCTCATGGGTGCCATGTCAAACGACGCGGTACCGTTCTCCGAGCTTGCGTCGGACTTCGGCGTGAACGCCGACGTTATGTTCATCTATCAGGGCGACACGTTCACGTTCGATACTCTGTGCGGTGAGAAGACCGAGATGACCACTCTCACGGCAGACGCGGCAAAGGCGCCCGTTGCGGTCAATCTCTATAAAAAAGACGGTGCGTACGAGTACACCGTCGAGTTCAGACGCGACTGTTTTGGCGAAGGCTTCGCAGAAGCACTCGTTGACGCGGTTGACGCGTGTGCCGTATCGTTTACAGAGAACGCGCTTCTGCGCGAGGTTTCGCTCATGACCGACGCGAGCCGCGCACTTTACGCGTCTCTCAACGACAGCGTATGTGAAATCGAGAAAATTCCCGTATATAAATTCGTCGAAAGACACGCCGAAGAAAAGCCGGATGCGAAGGCGGTCACCTCGGCGGGCCGCACGATTACGTGGAAAGAGCTGAACGACGGCGCAAACAGAATCGCAAACAAGCTTCTCTCTCTCGGTGTGAAGCGCGGCGACGTCGTTGCCCTCGTGCTTGACAGATGCTGTGAGATTCCCGTAACCGAGATGGCGATAAACAAGGCGGGCGGTGCATTCGTCGCCGTGCTTCCGAGCTATCCCGATGAGAGAATCGACTACTGCCTCACCGATGCGGGCAGCCCGATAGTCATCACGACGGAGCAGTACAAAAACGAGAGAGCGTCTCTCTTTGCCGCAGATAAACCGTACAGAACGCTGACGCTTGAAGAACTCCTTTCGGACGGTGACACGTCGGACCCCGACGTTCCCGTCACACTCTCCGACCTTGCATACTGCATATACACCTCGGGCTCCACGGGCAACCCTAAGGGAGTCATGATAGAGCACGTCAACTTCACCAATATGGTGCAGACCCATTTCCCGATTTTTTCGAACTATCTCGAAAATCCCGAGGACCGTCCCGCGCTCGCGTCGTGCTCCGTTTCGTTCGACGCGTCGATTATGGATACGTACGTGCCTCTCGCCCACGGCGAGCACGTGGTTGTCTGCACCGAGGAAGAGCATCACGACCCCGTAGAGATGCTCCGCCTGATGCTTGAGCACAAAATCGGAATGATGGTCAGCACTCCGTCATACCTTACGAACCTTGTCAGCATGCCCGAGTTCGCTCCGGCATTCGCGGGGATGAAGTCGCTGATGTCGGGTGCCGAGGCGTTCCCGAAATCTCTGTTCGACGGGCTCCGTGCCGCGTCTCCCGAGCTGCAGATAATGAACGGCTACGGACCGAGTGAGTGTACCGTATGCTGCTCGTACAAGGAGATAACGGACGGCGGCGACATAACCATAGGCAAGTCCACGGGCAACGTAAAGCTGTACGTTGCAGATAAATTCGGAAACGACCTTCCCGCATACGCGGTGGGTGAGCTCATTATCACGGGCGACGGAGTCGGCCGCGGATATATGAAGCTGCCCGATAAGACCCGCGCGGCGTTCTTTGAGAAGAACGGCGGCAGAGCGTACAGAAGCGGCGACCTCGTCCGTCTCAACGCAAACGGAGAGGTCGACTTCGGCGGACGGCGTGACAACCAGATAAAGCTCCGCGGCTTCCGTATCGAGCTTGACGAGATTGAGAACGTCATGAGAGAATACCCCGGCGTCAAGCAGAGCAAGATTCTCGTGCGCAGCAACGGAAGCGACGAATATCTCGTCGGCTTCTTCACGGCGGAGAGCGAGGTCGATATCGACGCGCTCACCGCGCACATGAAATCAAAGCTCACGTACTATATGGTACCCGCCGTGCTCATGCAGCTCGACGCGATGCCGCTGACTCCCAACGGCAAGATAGACAAAAACGGCTTCCCCGAAACGGTGAAGCGCACCGCCGAAAGAAAGAGCGGACGCACGGCGAAGAAATCGCTTGAGCAGAAGCTCTGCGAAACGTTCGCGTCCGTGCTCGGGCAGGACGTCGTATACGCCGACGACAACTTCTTCGAGCTCGGCGGTACGTCGCTTACCGCGTCCAAGGTAACGATGCTGCTTATGTCCGCAGGTACCGAGGTCAAGTACGGCGATATATTCGACAACCCCACTCCCGAAACTCTCGCCGCGTTCATCGAGGAGAGAGACGGAGTCAAAAAAGAAGAAGCAAAGCCCGCGGCTGCGGTCGAAGACAAGACCCGCGAGGCACTGCGGTATAATACCGTCAAGTACGCGCACGAGGTAAAACGCAAGCCTCTCGGCGGCGTGCTTCTCACGGGCGCGGTAGGGTTCCTCGGGATACATATCCTCGACGAGCTTCTGCGAAGCGAGGAAGGGCATATCTGGGTGCTCGTACGCAAGGGCAGCCACGCGGACGCGCTGACGAGGCTTAAAACAATGCTCGTCTACTACTTCGGACGGAGCTACGACGACGTACTTCGCGAGAGAGTCACGGTAATCGACGCCGATATAACCGATGCGTCTCTCGGGGAGACGCTCCGTGACGTGCCGCTTGACACCGTTATCAACAGCGCGGCGTGCGTCAAGCACTTCACCGACGACGATATTCTCGAACGCATTAACGTTCGCGGAGTCGAAAACCTCATTTCGATATGCGAAAAGAGAGGTGTGCGCCTCGTGCAGATTTCGACCGTATCCGTGCCGGGCATACATACCGAGGAGAGCTACGAAAACCACGTCTCCCTGCACGAAAACGAGCTCTTCGTCATAGACGATATGGACAACAAGTACGCCATATCGAAATATAACGCCGAGCTTCGTATGTTCGACGCAATCGAGCGCGGCATGAGCGGTAAGGTAATAAGAGTCGGCAACCTTATGGGGCGTCACAGTGACGGTGAATTTCAGGTCAACTTCGAGACCAATATGTTCCTGCGCGGTCTCCGCGGATTTGCGGTAATGGGTATGTACCCGATAAGCCACATGACCGACCCGATGAGCTTCTCTCCCGTAGACTGCACCGCGAAAGCGGTAGTCCTGCTCGCGGGAGTCGACGACAAGTTCACCGCGTTCAACGCGACCTCGCGCTACGGATTTGACGAGATGAAGATAATCGACGCCTGCAATGCGAACGGCATCACGATAGTACCGCCGGACGACGATGAGTATTACGCGCGATTCCGAGAAAAGCTCGGCGACGACAGCGTAAACGAGCTTCTGAACGGGCTTGCCGCGTACGACATCAAGGATGCACACGCGGTCGAGGCGGACACCCGCTTTACGACCAACATACTGTACCGTATCGGTTTCTCGTGGCCGCTCATCGACGACTCGTACCTCGAGAGAGCGATAAACAGCATGCTGACGCTCGACTATTTCAATATTGACGACGGTGATTATAACTGATGACTGATAAAAACAAAACCGTACTGTATGCGGCGTGCACGGATTATCTCCGTTCCACCGACGCCTACCGTGCGGCGTATGAGTCCGTCTCTCCCGAGAGACGGCAAAAGACCGACAGATACCGGAGAGAGAGCGACAGACGTCTGTCGCTCGGCGCGGGCGTGCTTCTCGCATACGCTCTGCGGGAGTTCGGATACGCTGACGAGCCCGTCTTCCGCACGGGCGAGCACGGTAAGCCGTATATAGAGGGAGGACCCGAATTTTCCGTTTCCCATTCGGGAGAGTACGTGCTCTGCGCCGTGTCGGACGTACCCGTCGGGTGCGACGTTGAGCTTGTTGCGGAGCAGCCGCGCGGCGTGGCAAAGCGCTTCTTCACCGCAGACGAATTTGCGGAATGTACCTGCGCGGAGGATTTCTTCCGCATATGGACGCGAAAGGAAAGCTTTATCAAAGCCACGGGGCTCGGCATGAGTCTGCCGCTTACGTCGTTCTCGACGTTCGGCGGCACGGTGACCCGTGACGGTGTCGACTGGTTTATAAAAAATTACGCCCTTTCCGGTTATGCGTGCGCGCTCTGCACAAGAGGAGACTGCCTTCCCGCGGAGCTGTGCATAGCGGGCGAGGCTGAACTGACGGAGGCGATTATATGAAGCATTCCATAGCACGCAGAATAACGAGAGTAGTATCTCTCAGTATGCTTGCGGCGCTTGTCGTTCTGTTTATCACCTCGTTCGTTGCCGTGTACAGAACGGTGTACGAGGGCACGGAGAAGAACTCGCGTACGATAGTCTCGTTCTTCGCCGACAACACGGTGGACCGTGCCGATATGCAGGGCGTTCCCGTGGACGAAAACTTCGCACCCGAGATTCTGAGATACGCCGAGTACATGTGTAAATGGTACGATATAGATTACGCTTATATGTTCGTGCCCGACGTTGAGGCGGGCACGGTCACTTACCTCGGTGTCGCGGCAAGCGAATCCGCTGTCGGTACAGGTGAAGACGGTAACATGATAGGCTTCACGAAAGACTACGTTCTCTCGCCGGAGGAGCTTGCCGTCTGGAACGGCGAGGCGGACTACGCACGCGTCGAGCAGGACAACAAATACGGTCACGAGCTCGAGCTGATAACGTGGGCAAGAGACAGCTACGGCAACAAGGTGCTCGCGGGAGTCGACTACTCATACGATGAGATAAACCGTCAGATAGGTCTGCGCTTCGGTATGCTTGCGCTCATTAACCTTGCGGTTTTGCTTGCCGTGTATTTCGCGGTTTATTTCATAATAAAGAAACGTGTCACCGAGCCCGCGCAGACCATCAGCCGCGCAATGAACGAGTACATAAGCGACGGCGGCAGAAGCGACGTGAGTCTGCCCGAGGAGGGAGAGGGCGAGTTTTCGATGATTGCGGGCGCCTTCAACAGCATGACGCGCAACATCGACGAATATATCGGAAGCATAAGCGCGCTCACGGGTGAGAAGGAACGTCAGCATGCCGAGCTCGATATTGCGGCGCGCATTCAGCGAGGTCTTCTGTCTCCCGAGCACTATGAATCGTGGAGCTCGTCCGTCAGTGCCGTAATGCATCCTGCGAAGGACGTCGGAGGCGACTTCTACGATTACATACCGCTGGACGGAGGACGCATCCTTACCGTAATCGCGGACGTGTCGGGTAAGGGAATAACGGCGGCAATGTTTATGTCCGTCACCCTCACGCTCATACGTCAGTACGCGAAAATGGGTCTCTCCCCCGCGGAGATACTGAGCCGCACCAACGACACCCTCGCCGAGAATAACGCGGCAATGCAGTTCGTAACCGCCTTCGTCGGCATATACGACGGGCTGAACGGAAAATACGTTTATTCAAACGCCGGTCACAACGTGCCGTACGTGATAAGCGATAAGGTAACGAGACTCGACGGCGCGAAGGGCACGATGCTCGGACTCTTCGGGGGCGAGCGGTACGGTGAGTGCGAGGTAACTCTCGCACGCGGAGACAGAATCTTCCTCTACACCGACGGCGTAAACGAGAGCATAAACGCAAAGAAGGAATTCTTCGGTACGGAAAGACTCGAGCAGGTGCTCGCCGAAGCGGGTCCCGACGTGGTCGGGGACGTAACGAAGCGTCTGCGTGAATTCTCCGGAGACGCCGAGCAGTACGACGACGTCACGATGCTGACTCTCACGGTACAAAGAAAAGTACAGCTCGACCTTGCGTACGACCTGCGCGAGTTTGAAAAAATAAAAGCACTCATACTTGAACTCCCGATGGAGAGGGAAAAGATACTTGAGTTCTGCCTCGCGGTCGAGGAATTCTACGTCAATATCGTTTCCTACGCCTTTGACGGAAGCGCACCCGAGGG
>JAZUGD010000313.1:0-2330 GCA_045641025.1 Eubacteriales bacterium | reverse complement strand
TGCAGTTTGGTATTCTTTACGGTGGTAAGCGGATAAACGAATTTTGTTTGCTTGGCAGATTTAGTCTGTACTTTGAGTACCTGCAAGCCCGACCACGCACAAACTTGACTATAACCGTATCTCTTCGACATAAAGAGATAGCGTCCGTACGTCCGGATCCCCACGGCACGGCAAGAAAGCCGTTTCTTTCGTTATGCCCGTGCCTCGGGATGACGGTATCGTTTGTCCCTGCGTGGACTTGCGCGGTTGTGCGAAATTTCCGCAGATCCTTCGCGGGGCTCAGGATGACAAATCAAGTTTTTGCCGACAGACATACAATTCGGCATAATTCCGCATTCCGCATTAGTTCTGCGTTCTGTGTTCTGTGTTCTGCGTTAAAAAAGCACCCTTGCGGGTGCTTTTTTCATTTCATTATCGGTTTAACTAAATTTTTTGCGACTTCAAGCTGGAATTGCAGCTTCTCGTTGCCGAGCTCGACGTTCGACGCGGAGGTCTTGCGCGAGGTCGCGCAGAGGCACATTACCGTGCCCTCGGGGAATGCTTTAAGTGACGGATACGCGTCGGGCAGACCCGCCTCGTAAATATCAACGCCGAAGCCGTCGGCGGTGATGCCGGGAACGTCGCCGAGCATGTCCTTAACCGCGAACATCGCGCCGACTCCCGCGGCGTCCTTCGCGAGCGCGGGGTCGAGGAACATTATCACGTTATCGCTCTTTGCAACGAGCGTCTGGAACGTCTGGTACGCGGTGAGGTTCTTCATGCGGTCGTAGATGAACGCGCCGTCGCCGTCCTCGCGGAACATTTCCTCGTATTCTTTAATCTGTGCGTCGGACATATAGACGATATTCTGCAGGTTAACCTCATCGCGTGAGCCGTCGCCGCCGCCCTGAAAGTCGGTCGTCGAGGCGAGAGACTCAAACGTGTCGAGAATTGCCTGATGCTCGCCGCCCTCGATATATTCGGGGCCGACGTAGAGCAGATACACGTCGAAGTTCTGCTTCTCGAAGACGCATTGCCACAGCCCGATGAGAAGCGTCACGATAAACAGCAGAGCGATAAGCGTCTGCCATTTGTAGTGATACCAGTAATTATCGAGCCACTTTCTGAATTTTTCCATAGTAAATTCCGTTTGTGAAATTGGGAGATGTGTATGTTTTGCGATTATGCTGTATGTCTGTAAGCAGTTATTAAGTTAACGTAAACCGAAGCCTACCTCTGATGAGGGAGGTGGCAGACGAACGAAGTGAGGCTGACGGAGGGAGAGAACCGAGCTATACGAAAAATCTCTCCTTCCGTCTTTTGCTCGGTAAACCTCGCAAAATCCACCTCCCCCGTCAGGTGGAGGCATCAATGCAAGTCGTTAATAATGCTTACAGACTTAAAGTACAATTACTGAATGCTGAATGCTGAATGCTGAATGCTGAATGCTCATTCCGCAATTCCGTGGTTGTTCGGCTTCGCCTAAACCCTGCGAGTTTGCCAACGGCAAACATCGCCATTCCGCATTGTTAATACGTCGGTGTGTCAAGCCGCCAGCCGGATGCCTCAAGCTTAACCGTAAACGTTACCGTTTCGGTTTTGCCCTCGCATACGGTGTCGACCTCGAGAGTCGCGGATTTCGACTTTATTTCAACCGTGCGGAGAGTGTCGGTCAGCGGGACTCTTTCGGGAAGTCCCTCGGTCGTCATGAGATAGCATATCTTCATGACTCCGCCCTCCTCCGAATAACGCGGGGCGACGAAATCGTCGTCGTCTATTGCCGCGCCGTCGAAGACTATCGTCTCAAGCGAATCGCAGTACTGCTCCGTATATACGGCGCGGGCGATATTCATTATATCGTCACGCGTCATATATTTGTGCTCCTCGTCGAGCGCGACGTACTCGCCGTAGCCCATGTCGACTGTCGGCGCGACTCTCTCGCCCATCGGGAGTCCCTCCCCGAAAAATACGCGGTTGACCTCGACTGCCGCCTCAAGAAGAGAAACGGCGGCGGCGCGCACCTCGCCCTCATCGGCAGGCTCGGGTCTATCGCACGACGCGAGCCCGCCGAGGGCAAGCATGAAGGAGAGAAAAATGATTAAAAATTTTTTCATGTGAATCTCTATTCTGCCGAAAACCGGCATAATAAATTCATAAAACCTATCCGTCTGTCAGCATAATAAACGACACAGACAAGAGCCTTCCCATGCTTGCCTTGCGCAAGGCGAAAGGGGACAGGTGGCGGCGTGAGCCGACGGATGAGTAGTTGATACCGGCAGACTTACGGACGGATAGTAAATTTTTACATTACTACTCATCCACTGGCTTTGCGAAGCAAAGCCGATCCCCCT
>JAZUGD010000312.1:0-11734 GCA_045641025.1 Eubacteriales bacterium | reverse complement strand
TTTGTCTTCCTAAGACCGCTTGGCCTCCGACTTCGCAGCGGCGGCGGGTGTATAATAGGGTATCTTATAAGACGAGGTACACCTATGAATCTGCCCGAAGAATACGCCGCACGGATGAGAGCACGGCTCGGTGACGAGGCCGGGGCGTATTTTGACGCGCTCGATTCGTCCCCGTCGAAAACGCTCAGGCTTAACAGAGAGAAGTTTTCGGGTTCTCCCGATTTTAACGGAGTGACCGTTACGGAAACCGCACTCCCCGATATTTACGGCTTTGAGGGCACCGCGGGCGGCAGAAACCCGCTTCACCACGCGGGTGCCTATTACATACAGGAATTTGCCGCCGCGCTCCCCGTGCTGTCGTCCCCCGTTCGCGAGGGGATGCGGGTGCTTGACTTATGCGCCGCGCCCGGAGGCAAAACCTCACAGCTCGCTTCCGCCGTCGGACGCGACGGACTTGTGGTATCGAACGAATATTCACGCTCCCGTGCTCAGGTCCTGCTCGGCAACGTCGAGCGGATGGGATTTCGGAACTGCATCGTATATACGGGCTCGCCCGACGTTATATGCTCCGCCTTCGAGGGTACCTTCGACCTCGTTCTGACCGACGTTCCCTGCTCCGGCGAGGGCATGTTCCGCAGAGAGGACGATGCCGTGACCGACTGGAGCGTTGAGAACGTACTGGGATGCGCCGCGCGGCAGAGAGAAATTCTCGAATGGGCGTACAAAGCCGTTGCCCCCGGCGGGTGCCTCGTTTATTCCACCTGTACGTTCTCGCCCGAGGAGGACGAGGACAACGTGAAGTGGCTGCTCGAACGCTTCCCTCATCTATTGTGCGAAGAACCGCGCGACGTTTTGCCCGAGGGCATGCTCGTACGCGGTGACGTAGAGGGAAGCCGCCGTGCCTACCCGCACCGCGTTCCCGGTGAGGGTCAGTTCTTCGCAGTACTCCGCAAGAGCGCGGACGCACCTGTGGAAACCGTGTCGCAGAATGGCAAAAAAGGCAAAAACGCTCCCGCAGCCGTCTCTCCCGCAGACAAGGCGGAAACGTCGGCGGCAAGAGAATTCATGAAGGAATTTTTCGGCGACGGCAGGTATTCGGACGTACCGCTGTGGAAACTGCGCGACGATATAGTACTCCCGTCGTCCGCAATGACGCCCGCCGTGCTCTCCCGCATTCCCGCGGGTGCGCTGACCGTCGGTGTCAAGATAGGAACCGTCAACCACGGCAGACTCGTGCCGCATCACCAGTTCTTCTCCGCCCTCGGTGCGGAGGCGGCGGTAAAGCTTGAGCTCTCTCAGGACGACCCGAGAGTGGCAAAATACCTGCACGGTGAGGGCTTCCCGCTGTCGGATACCGGACTTTCGGTTGCGGGCTCCGTATGGGGTGTGCTCTCCGTTGCGGGATGTGCCGTCGGCGGCATTAGAATTGCCGGAGGCTACGTAAAGAACCACTATCCGAAAGGTTTAAGAGAATAAAAAAACGCTATGAGCCGGTCGGCTCATAGCGTTTTTTATTTTGTAATACTTTGTGTGTATTTACATTTGGGGAAATTTGAGCAACCGTAAAACTGTTTTCCGGCATTTGCTCCTCTTGTTGCAGTTCTCAAAACCAAATTGCCGTTACACCTGGGGCATTTCAGCGTCCGATTCTCATCATCTTTTGTGGGTTCTGTATCTTCGTTATTTTCCGCTCCGATTGTTGTGTCAATAATTGCTTCCGGCTGTTCTGCAGCGGTTTCGGGTCGGACTTGCGAAGTCACTCGCCCCGGTGCTTCTTTGTCCTGCCGAGCGGACTGCGAATATTTTTTATTTTGAATGTCGGCTATGTGCTGCTTTTTGGTATTTTCATCAACCTGTGTGTAAGGATATAGTTTTCTGTAGATTTCTGTTATATCTTTATCGGCAAGTAAATCGTCGGGGATTCGTTTGCAAATTTTATTCACAACCGTCGCAACACCGTAACGGTTAATAACGCTTATATCGGTGCTGTGTGTTTGAACGCTTTTCAAGGTGCATCTGTCCGAGAATACAATTATTGACCGCATAGGAATCTGCTCACCGAGAAATGCTTTCAGGTGTTTTATGTGTGAGCGATTCTGCATAATCGGGTTGTAAAACTGCTCTTTGTGACTGCGTCCTTTGCCGGCGGGCAGCGTCTGATACCAATACTTTTGATTTTCACTGCCGAAAATCCAGCCGCTGTAATTTTTGCTCTCAAAAACGAACAAACCTTTATTACATATCATCAGCACGTCAATTTCGGTTGTTTCATCTTTTTCTTTCGGAATGTAGATATTAAACAGAAATTTTGCTCCGCCCTTTTCAAACTTTTTAAGGTATTTATACGTAAGATATTCGCCGTATCTGCCTATGTTGAATCTTACCGATAAATACGGGTGTTTTGTAACCTGATAATATGTACCTTTTTTATATTCCTTATCTTTTATTACAAGAAGAACAACAATAATGATTATTGCCGAAATCAAGAATAAGGGGTTATACAGCAGTGAAACCAATTGCGATAAAAGCTTCAGTAATCCTTGCATCATTTTCTTCTCCGTTTAATTTACGATAATTATAGCATAAGCCCGAATAATTAGCCATACGGTTTTACAAAAAAATACGAGAGAACTTAAGCAATGAAAACCGTTCGGTTGACCGAACGGCTTTGATTTTTTATTTTAATATTATGTTATTAACTTGTGTATAAATGCAAAATGTACTCGTTAAGGGGAATACTGATAATTCCGTTTTGCGAAGCAAAACGTACCATAACTCTGCACTCTGCACTCTGCGCTCTGCACTATTTAATCGTTACGCCGAAGCCGTAGGCATAAGCCGCCGTGCCGACGTATGCGGCAAAGCGTGCCGCTCTCTCCTCCCTTGAGGAGGTATCGGGGCAGAATTTTTTTGCAAGCGCGAGTGCGCCGTCTCCCGCAAGTCCGTAACCGCAGAGCCATCCGGCAACGGCGCTGTCGCCGCAGCCGACTGCGCTTCTGACTCCCGGGGCGGGAGTAAGCGCGGGTGAGCCGATATAGCCCTCTCCGCCCTCGCCCGTATAGTACGCGCCGCGCGCGCCGAGGGAAACGAGGACGTTTTTCGCGCCGCGGAGAAGCAGCGTTTCGGCCGCCTTCTCAATTTCAGTTTCGGGGAACAGAGCGGCAAGCTCGTGCTCGTTGGGCTTCACGAGAAGCGGGGAAAATTCGAGTGACTCGAGAAGCAGCTCTCCCGCAAGGTCGCACACGAGTCCGGCATACGGTGATACCGCCTCAAGCACGCGGCGCAGCTCCGTTTTGCCGAACCCCGGCGGAACGCTGCCGGAGAACACACAAACGTCGCCCTCTCCCGCACGGGAAAGAGACGCGCAGAGAGCGTCTGCGTCACGGTCCGTCACGGGCGTGCCGGAAGCATTCAGCTCCGTATCGGGCTCGTCCCCCGTGCCCGCAAGCTTTACGTTTATTCTCGTCTCTCCGCTCCCGGTTTTGGTGAGAGCGTGCGGTATGCCGTCGCTCTCAAGCATTGCGGCAAGCGCGTCGCCCGTATGCCCCGAGGAAAATCCGAGCGCAACAGTCTCTCCGCCGAGCATGCAAAGCACGCGGGATACGTTTATACCCTTGCCGCTCGGCAGGATTTTCTGGCTTCTCGCACGGTTCACCGTACCCGGCACGGTGTCGGTATCCATAAAGCAGTCGAGCGACGGGTTGAGTGTTACGGTGTATATCATTTTTCTATAGCGTGAGTTTCCGAGCGGTAGCCGTTCTCTCCGGTGAACGTGACCTCGATTGCCTCGTCTCCGAAGACGAAGCCCGAGCCGTAGTATCCGTCACCGTCGGGGCGTGCGCCGACAACTACGGTGCACGGCTGGCCTAAATGGTCGTTCTCGCTTCCCTTCTCGAATATCTCGGTTTTATGGAAGTGACCGCAAATCATTGCGTGAGGCTTTACGTTATCGCCGAGGAGAGACGCCCATTTCGTATATATCTCCGCCTCGATGTTGAACGGCGGCGGGAGCTGATGCGTGAAGGGGTTATGCGCTACGACGAGACGGGTCTTGACTCCGTCCGCTTCGTATTCGTCAGCCGCTCTCTCTATAACCTTTTCGATGAATTTCGTCTGTCTTTCGCGGAAGACGTGGCACGCGACCGTACCGCCGTACTCGGCGTGACCGTCGTCTTTGTCCTCGCCGCAGTCGAGGATTATGCCCCATATGCTGCCGATACGGAAGGTGTAGTACGTGTTTCCGTTTTCCTGCGGCGTGAAATCCGCGAATTTTTCGGCAAACGTTCCGCGCAGGTCGTGGTTGCCGCGTGCGAACACGATGGGCTTCTCGCCGCGGGTTATGCCCTCGGCGATTTTATATATCGTATCGAAGTTTGCGGCGGTACCGCTGTGGTCGGGTATGTCGCCGTTGAGAATGAGAAAATCGACGTCGCCGAAAACTCGGGCAGCCTTGACGGGTCCGACGTCCCTGTTATGTGCGTCGGATACGTGGTACGCTCTCGCGCCCTTCTCCGGCACCGGATAAAACTTAAACGTCGTTTCCTCCTCATCCGCTATCTCGGGGAAGTAAGGCTTACGGTCGATTATGACTCTCTCGACCACCGTGTATTCTCCCGCCGCGTCGAGCGCGCTCTGCGGTACGGTAACGCGGTGAATGTCAACGAGAGAACGGAGAATACCGTTCGACTCGTCGTAATATATATCGTCGCCGACCTTTACCCAAAAGAGGGACGGTGCGGTAACGGGTACCATTATCTGATAATCGTGTCCTACGGCAAATACCGCGGGTGTGGTTTTAAGCATAGCTTCTCCATTCTGCTGCATCCCGGCGGGATGCAGCGTAAAATTACTTTGGTAAACGGCGGCGTGTTTTCCGTAAGGAAAACGAAAATCCCGCCTTGCGGATTTTCAGTCGCCGGTTCATGCGTGAATCGGAGGACTTTATTTACACAAAGACCGCATTTCACGCAAAAATCCTCCGGTTCGGAGTATATCTAATGATACCACTAAACCGGAGGATTTTCAAGTATTCTTATTTACCGAGCTTTACGCCTTCCCAGTGTGCGAGGTATTTCAGTATCGTCGTGACGTCGGAGACGTTGATTTTACTGTCGACGTTAACGTCGGCTGCGTTCGTGTTTATCGTAACGTCCCACTTCGCAAGATACTTGAGAAGCGCGGTTACGTCGGAAATGTTTACCTTTCCGTCGCTGTTCACGTCACCGTAGGTGAACGTGAGTCTGCGCAGTACGTGGCCGTACGAAACCTTGCCGCAGTTGATGCACTTACTGCACATAAAGTCACCGGAGCAGCCCGGCTCGGTGCAGGTGGGAGCAACGTAGTTGAGCATCTCTCCGGCGCCGTGCGGACATCCGTCCTTGTAGACGGCGTATACGGTTATCGCACCCTTGCCTACGTAGTCGGTCGGTACGTGAAGGAGACCGTCACGCTTGTTCACGGTAAGGCTCGCGGTTCTCACCTTGGGATTGTTGTTCGTATCGTAAACTATATATTTTATCGCCGCCTGATAGTAATCGGGATATTTGCCCTCGAATTTCTCGGGGGTGATTTTTACGGTCTGACCGTTGCGGGCAACGCCGACGTCCGCATAAAACGGAACTGCGGAAACGACGGTAAGAACCGCAAGAATCAGACCGATAATACGTTTTTTCACAGCCGTTCTCCTTTGTTGTATAATTATCCACATTTATATCAACACATACAGAACAATTTTACAATATGTAAACAAAATATTAATTAAAACCACTTAGGAAACCCGCACGCCCGGTTATATGCGGCGTATCACCTCCCCGAGCACCCGAAAAGATTCCCTTTTACTATTGACAAAACCGACGTAAGGTATTATAATAATGATAATGATTATTATTAACGCATTTTAAACATTATTTACCGACATGAATGAAATTTTATCAAAAGATGATTATGAAGAACCTCTGTGCCTTTTGAACATGCACCCGGAGGTCACTCCCGTTCCGATAGGACGGATTTTGGAAAAACTGGATTTTTATTTGAACCGTAACGACTGTGCCGCGGCGGAAAGACACCTGAAATACTGGCTTTCGGAGGCGGATGCATGCCGCGATATGCGCGGAAAGCTCACAGTGCTCAACGAGCAGATCGGGCTTTACCGCAAAACGGGTAAAGAAGCGGAATGTCTCGGTGCCGCAGCGGACGCGCTTTCACTTGCGGACTCCATGGGTATTGAAGAGTCCGCCACGTACGGTACGACGCTTATCAACGCCGCTACCGGATATAAGGCTTTCGGAAAAGCGGAGGCGGCGCTCCCTCTTTACCGCAGGGCGAAGGACGTTTACGAGGCAGTGCTCGATCAGGACGACGGCAGACTCGGGGGGCTATATAACAACATGGCTCTGACCTTAACCGGGCTCGGGGAGTACCGCGAGGCGGAGGAGCTTTATCAAAAGGCAATCAAGGTCATGGAAAAGCAGGAAAACGGCGAGCTTGAGGTTGCAATCACCCGCCTCAACGTCGCCGACCTCATAACCGCCGAATCGGGACTTGAGGAGGGCGCCGAGGAAATCGAAAAGCAGCTGCTTGAAGCCGAACGGCTGCTTGACACGGAGCATTTACCGAGAGACGGCTATTATGCTTTCGTTTGCGAAAAGTGCGCTCCCGTGTTCGGGTACTACGGCTATTTTGTTACCGAGCGTGAACTTAACCGGAGGGCAAAGGAAATATATGAACGGTCTTGAGCTTGCCAGAGGATACTTTGAGGAATTCGGAAAGCCCATGCTTGAATCGGAATTTGCCGATATTATGCCGTTTCTGGCAGTGGGCTTTACCGGAAGCGGTTCCGAGCATTACGGATACGACGATGAAGTTTCCCGCGACCACGATTTCGAACCGGGATTTTGCATTTTTATTCCCGGAGAAGACGTAATAGACCGCAGACAGGCTTTCCGGCTTGAACGCGCATACGCCGGGCTTCCGAAGGAATATGCCGGAATCAAACGTCAGCGCGTTGCTCCCGTCGGCGGGAGCCGGAACGGTGTCATAAGAACGGAAGATTTTTACGTGAAAGCCGTCGGCTCGTCAAACGGTGAGCTGTCGGTTGAAAAATGGCTCAGGCTTCCGGATTACGCACTCGCGGAAGCGGTCAACGGTGACGTGTTCTTTGATAACTACGGCGAGTTTTCCGAAATCAGGGAAAAGCTTATCTGCATGCCGGAGGATATAAAGCTGAAGCGTCTGGCGGGCAACCTGCTAATAATGGCGCAGTCCGGGCAGTACAACTTCCCCCGCTGCATGAAGCACGGTGAACCGGAGGCGGCACAGCTTGCCTGCGTGGAATTTGTCGGTGCCGCGATGAAAACGAGCTTTCTGCTTCAGGACAGATATATGCCGTATTACAAGTGGAGCTTCCGTGCGCTTCGGGAGCTTGTCGGCACGAAAGCACTTGCGGAAAAGCTGTCGCTATTGCTGTTCGGCGACAACCGCGACGCTGCGGTTGCCGGGCAGAAGTACGATATTATCGAAGAAATCGCCTCGGAAACGATTGCACGGCTTCAGGATAAAGAACTGACGGAAGCAATTTGCGGCGATCTTGAAAAGCATGCTTATTCCGTTAATGACGGAATTGCAGACGGCACCGTGCGGAATATGAATATTCTCATCGCCGTCGGTGAATAAACCGAAACATCGGTTACGGACTATACGCGGTGACCTCAAACGACGGCAATAAAGACGACCGTCCGAAGAAGCTGCGCTCTCCGCATTTGAGAATTTCGGCTTCATGAGCGGAATAACGGACGACGAAAAGAAGCAAAAGGATACCGGAGTCCGCATTCTCCCGGTAAAGCTTACCCAAACGAAAAGCCTGCTGAAACAATTCAGCAGGCTTTTTTATCGGAAAAAATTTGTTATTTTCTCCACGCGCCGGCGTACCAGCCGTTTTCCTCGAGGTACGAGTCCTCGGTGAAGCCGTGTGCGGTAAGCGCCGCACGCACCTCGGCACATCTTTCGAGGATGATGCCGGATACGATGAGCACGCCGTCGTCCTTAAGATACGCTCCCACGTCGGGAGAGAGACGGATTATGATATCCGCAACGATGTTTGCGGTAATAAGGTCGTACTGCTTTACGGGAACGTCGCGGAGCAGGTCGGATTTCATTGCGGTGACGTTCGGCGTTGCATTGAGCTCCGCGTTCTCGCCCGCGATACGGACGGCGGCGGGGTCAATGTCGCACGCAAGGCACTCGGACGCGCCGAGCTTTGCGCCGCAGATGGCGAGAATACCGCTTCCGCAGCCTACGTCGAGCATGGTGTAGCCCGGAACCATATATTCCTCGGTGAGCGCCGCGCAGAGACGGGTCGTCTCGTGCGTACCCGTACCGAACGCCATGCCCGGGTCCATAAGCACCACGAGCTCACCGTCGGCGGGAGTGTATTCCTCCCATACGGGAACGATAACCACGCGCTTGCCCGTGTGGATGGGGTGATAGTACTTCTTCCAACAGTCTGCCCAGTCGTCCTCACATACGACGAAGGAGGAGGTCTCGGCAGGGATGCCCGCCGCGGTCAGACGCGCTTTTATCTCGGAGAGAGCGGCGTCCGCGTCCTCGTCGGACGGTATGTAAACCGATACCGATACTACCGTCTTGTCCGCCTTCAGCAGCGACTCGTCGATGAGGTCGCCGTACACGCCGTCGAGTTCCTTTTCGACGTCGGAATAGTCCTCTATCGAAAGGCTGTTTTCGGTCATGCTCATGACGGCGCACAGCTCGTCGAGATATTCGTGGGGAGACGTTGCCTTTATGCACGTCCACGTATTTCCGTTAGCCATTTTTTAATCCTTTATCTGTTGTTTGTCAGTTCCATTTGAACTTTTTGAAAAAGCTTGATTTCTGCGGGGTCGTGTTCTCTCCGCAGGCGGCGGCGAACTTCTGCAGAAGCTCCTTCTGCTCGCCCGAAAGCCCCTTCGGCACCTCGACGTTCACGGTGATTATGAGGTCGCCGTGGCGGTCGGAGTTCAGGTTCTTTATTCCCTTGCCGCGAAGCGTGAACGACGTACCCGGCTGTGTGCCCTCGGGGATGGTGTATTTATCCTTGCCGTCGAGCGTCGGGATGTCTATCTCCGCGCCGAGAGTCGCCTCGGCAAAGCTTACGGGAACCTCGCAGTATACGTCGTAGCCGTCACGCTCGAACACCTTGTGCGAGCGCACCGACATAACGATGATAAGGTCGCCCGCAGGTCCGCCGTTTTTGCCGTCGCTTCCCTGACCGCGCAGGCTGATTCTCTGCCCGTCGTCGATTCCGGCGGGGATTGAAACCTCAAGCTTTTTCGCGGTTTTGACGTAGCCCTGTCCGCGGCACGACTTACACGGAGTCTCGATTATCTTACCGCTTCCTCCGCACGCGTCGCAGGCGCGCGTGGACTGTATCATTCCGAGAATGGAGCGCTGGGTCACTCTTACCTGACCGGTACCGTTACACTTGGAGCAGGTCTTGACGCCCTTTCCTCCCTCGGCACCCGTGCCGGAGCAGGACGAGCACTTCGAGATTTTGTTGTAGCTTATCTCCTTCTTCGTGCCGAAGACCGCTTCCTCAAACGTAAGAGTCAGCCGTACCACGACGTCGTCGCCTCTTTCGGGGCCGTTATGCCTCGTGGTGCCTCCGCCGAAGCCGCCGCCGAAGAAGCTGGAGAAGATGTCGCCGATATCTCCGAAATCGCCGAAGCCTCCGAAACCGCCTCCGCCGAAGCCGGACGTCTGGTCGAATGCGGCGTGGCCGTAGCGGTCGTACTTTTCACGCTTTTCCGCGTCGGAAAGCACGGCGTACGCCTCGTTCACTTCCTTGAACTTCTGCTCCGCCTCGGCGTCGCCCGGATTCATATCGGGATGATACTTTTTCGCAAGCGTTCTGTATGCTTTTTTTATCGAAGCCTCGTCGGCACCCTTTTCGATACCGAGGACTTCATAATAGTCGCGTTTTTCGTCTGCCATCGGAATTGTCCTTTATGTGGGTCAAAGCCCTCGCGTACGAGGGCTTTGCTTTCATTTTCAGTTGCCGGACTTGTCTTCGAAGTCCGCGTCGTAGTAGGTCTGACCGTCACTTCCTGCGCCGGGGTTGCCAGCGTCGAAGCCCGCACCTGCACCTGCGTCGCCGCCGGCAGCCTGAGCCGCGCTGTAAATCTTCTCGGCGATGGGGTAGAACGCCTTCTCTACGGCCTCGGTATCCGCCTTGATGGCCTCGATATCGTCACCCTTGAGGGTTTCGCGGAGCTTGGTGATAGCCGCCTCAACGTTCGACTTCTCGGATGCGTCAACCTTGTCACCGAGCTCGCCCATGGACTTTTCAATCTGGAACACGGTGTTCTCGGCGTGGTTTCTCGCCTCAACCGCTTCCTTCTGCTTCTTGTCCTCTTCCGCGAACTTCTCGGCGTCTCTTACTGCCTTATCGATGTCATCCTGCGACATGTTGGTCGAGGAGGTGATGGTGATGTGCTGTTCTCTGCCGGTGCCCTTGTCCTTTGCGGTTACGTTAACGATACCGTTTGCGTCGATGTCGAAGGTAACCTCAATCTGCGGTACTCCTCTGGGAGCCGCGGGGATTCCGTCGAGGTTGAAGCGACCGAGCGTGGTGTTGCCGGCTGCCATGTCTCTCTCACCCTGCAGTACGTGAATCTCAACGGAGGTCTGACCGTCTGCCGCGGTGGAGTAAACCTGACTCTTCTTTACGGGGATGGTGGTGTTTCTGTCGATGATTCTGTTGAATACGCCGCCGAGAGTCTCGATACCGAGAGACAGAGGAGTTACGTCGAGGAGAAGGAGATCCTTGACGTCGCCGCCGAGTACGCCCGCCTGAATAGCCGCACCGATTGCAACGCACTCGTCGGGGTTGATGCCCTTGAAGGGCTCCTTGCCGATGAAGTTCTTGACTGCATCCTGAACTGCGGGGATTCTGGTGGAACCGCCGACGAGAAGCACCTTGTCTACCTGTGCAGCGGTGATGCCCGCGTCACGGAGAACCTGTCTCGTGGGCTCCATGGTCTTGTCTACGAGGTCTGCGGTGAGCTCGTTGAACTTTGCTCTCGTGAGAGTGCCGTCGAAGTGCTTCGGGCCCGTTGCGTCTGCGGTGATGAACGGGAGGTTGATGTTGGTGGAAGCCATGCCGGAAAGCTCGATCTTCGCCTTCTCTGCCGCTTCCTTGAGTCTCTGAAGCGCCATCTTGTCCTGTCTGAGGTCGATGCCGCCGTTCTCCGACTTGAAGGTCTCCGCAATCCAGTCTATGATTCTCTTATCGAAGTCGTCACCGCCGAGACGGTTGTTGCCGGCGGTTGCGAGAACCTCGAACACGCCGTCGGAGATTTCGAGAAGGGATACGTCGAACGTACCGCCGCCGAGGTCGAAGACCATGATCTTCTGCTCTGCTTCCTTATCCATACCGTATGCGAGAGCCGCCGCGGTAGGCTCGTTGATTATACGAAGCCCCTCGAGACCAGCGATTTTGCCCGCGTCCTTCGTTGCCTGACGCTGTGCGTCGGAGAAGTATGCGGGAACTGTGATAACGGCCTGATTTACCGTCGTTCCGAGGTATGCTTCAGCATCTGCCTTGAGCTTCTGGAGCACCATTGCGGAAATTTCCTGCGGGGTGTACTTCTTGCCGTCGATGTCGACGCGTTTGTCAGTGCCCATATCTCTCTTGATGGAGATAACGGTCCTTTCGGGGTTGGTGATGGCCTGTCTTTTGGCG
>JAZUGD010000311.1:0-3796 GCA_045641025.1 Eubacteriales bacterium | reverse complement strand
AAAAACTAATTAAGATACAGTGAACCACTGACATCTTTTCAGCTTTGCTGAAAGTGTCATAGTGGGTTACGCACTTGGTAAAGGTGCGGTAAAGTAAACAACGGCATAACCGCAAAGGCTATACCGTCTTAACGAAAAAATATATATTTTAGATACAAAGGCCACCTTGGGGCACCTTCCTTACGGATGGTGCCCCAAGGGTGCTTTTTTAATTCCGAATTCCCCGAACACTTGAAAATCTTGACAAATTAAACAATAAAGCGTATTATTATAAGGATAAAATCCGAAACAAAGGGACTGCAGAATCATGAAATTCCGTGAATTCCTGAAAAAGAAAAACATAAGCCTTTCGCCGAGGACGTATTTCGTCACGGCGATGGGTGCAATGGCGCAGGGACTTTTTGCCTCCCTCCTCATCGGCACGATACTGAAAACCCTCGGCGGCTGGCTCTCGTTTGCCCCGCTGACGGAGCTTGCGGGCTTTGCGATGAACGGCTATGTCTGCGGCGCGGCTATCGGTGTTGCCGTGGCGTATGCGCTGAAGGCGGCGCCGCTCGTGCTTTTCTCGTGCGCGACGGTCGGAGCCGCAGCATACAGTCTCGGCACGACCATAACGTCGGGCGGGGAGGAGTTTGCGTACACCGCGGGTCCCGCGGGTGCGTTTCTCGCCGTGCTCGTCGCGTGTGAGCTCGGCAAGCTCGTCGCGGGCACCACAAAGGTCGATATTCTCGTCGTACCTACGGTGACGCTGTGCGTCGGCTTTGCGCTCGCAAAGCTCGTCTGCCCGGGAATCGCGTATCTTATGTACTGGCTCGGCTACTTCATCAACACCGCGACGGAGCTTCACCCGTTCATTATGGGTATCGTCGTATCCGTCGTCGTCGGCATAGTGCTCACCCTTCCGATTTCGTCCGCCGCGATATGCGCGATGATAGGCATATCGGGCATCGCGGGCGGTGCCGCCGCCGCGGGCTGTGCGGCGCAGATGGTCGGCTTTGCCGTGATGTCCTTCCGTGAGAACCGCTGGGGCGGCCTCGTCGCGCAGGGCCTCGGCACGTCCATGCTTCAGATGGGCAATATTGTGAAGCGTCCGCAGATATGGCTGCCGCCGATAATCGCGTCCGCCGTAACGGGGCCGCTCTCGACTCTCGTGTTCAGGCTTGAATGTGAGGGCGTATCCGCCGGAATGGGCACGTGCGGACTCGTGGGGCCTCTCGGCATCATCACCGCAACCGCCGATAAGGGACCGCTTTTCTGGGTCGGACTCGTGCTTATCTGCCTCGTGCTCCCCGCGCTCATTTCTCTCGGTGTGTGCGAGCTTATGAGAAAGCTCGGATGCGTACGTTCGGGCGACCTTGCTCTCGAGCTCTAAATGAATCGGATTTGCAGGAATCCTTCATAAAACGGCATAAAAACCCGGGAAAATGCAGGGAAATGAAATTTCTCCTGCAGGATACTTCAAAAAACCGAAATTTTCTTTAGAAAAACTATTGACCTGCCGCGCTCGGTGTGATATTATTTATCGTAAGTTCCGCGGCACTCTGTGATGTGATATGGGCGAAAAACTTATCCTCGGATGTGACTTTGACGGAACGTTCCGTCTGTCCGGCGACATAAGGCCGGAGGAGCTTGACGCGGCGCGGCGTTTCCGCGATGCGGGCAAC
Source organism: Eubacteriales bacterium (assembly GCA_045641025.1). GTDB lineage: Bacteria > Bacillota > Clostridia > Oscillospirales > CAG-272 > UMGS1312. The sequence continues at coordinate 2,132 of JAZUGD010000311.1, read as the reverse complement.
CTTTTCGGCATCGTGACCGGGCGCAACGTGCGTGAGTCCCTCATGGCTGTTGTCCCGATGTGCAGAGGGTGCGCCGATTTCGTCATTTGCAGTACGGGCGGTGTGTGTATCCTGCCCGACGGGTCGTATCTTTTCCGTCACACGGTTGACGGCGCGGTGCTGCCCGAGATATATAACATATCGACGGCGCTTCACATGACCTATATGATCTTCGACGTGACCGACTGCCCCTGCGACGTTGACCCGCTTGAAGACGGAGAGAGTATGTTCGACGGTATCGAAGGTGTCGGCAGAGGAGAGATCTATCTGAGCGGTTCCTCCCGCGGGATATTTTTCAGGCATATCATCGCGTCGGAGCATCTTGAAAAGTTCCGTGCGTTCAATCAGTGTACCGTGGTTTTTGCCGATCCGGAGTATGCAGAGCAGGCGGCGGCTGTGCTTGACGAAAAACTTGCACCGCTCGGGCTTGTGACACATAACGCATACACAAGCATCGATATCACCCGAAAAACGGTCAACAAGGCGGCGGGGCTTCTCGAATATGCGAAAGCAAACGGCGTACCGGCAGAGAGCGTCATCGCCTGCGGTGACGGCAAAAACGATGCCGAAATGCTTGAGGCATTCCGCAGTTACGCAATAGAGGGCAGTGACCCCGGTGCGGTGTCGGCGGCGGGCGGCAGAACGGTGCCGAACGTTGCCGAACTTATAAACAAGTTACTAATTTATTGAATGGAGATATATAACCATGACCACGAAAGAGTACATTGCAAGCGTACTTGAGACAGTAGAGAAGCGTAACCCCGGCGAGCCCGAGTTTATGCAGACCGTTGAGGAAGTTCTTACTTCCCTTGAGGGCGTGCTCGACGCACATCCCGAATACATCACCTCCGGACTTATCGACAGAATGGTCGAGCCCGAGAGAATCATCAAGTTCCGCGTGCCGTGGGTTGACGACGCGGGCAAGCCTCAGGTAAACAGAGGCTTCAGAATTCAGTTCAACAGCGCAATCGGCCCCTACAAGGGAGGCCTTCGCTTCCATCCCTCCGTATACGAGGGCATTATCAAGTTCCTCGGCTTTGAGCAGACCTTCAAGAACTCTCTTACCGGACTCCCCATCGGCGGCGGTAAGGGCGGCTCCGACTTCGACCCCAGAGGCAAGTCCGACGCCGAGGTTATGCGTTTCTGCCAGAGCTTCATGACCGAGCTTTACCGTCACATCGGTCCCGACGTAGACGTTCCCGCAGGTGACATCGGTGTCGGCGCACGTGAAATCGGTTATCTCTTCGGTCAGTACAAGAGACTCGTCGGTGCATACGAAAACGGCGTACTCACCGGTAAGGGCCGCTCCTACGGCGGCTCCCTCATCAGACCCGAGGCTACCGGCTACGGCGCTACCTACTACGTAGTAGAGGTACTGAAGCACTTCGGCGAGGACATCAAGGGCAAGACCTTCGCAATCTCCGGCTTCGGCAACGTAGCATGGGGCGCAGTCTCCAAGATTACCGAGCTCGGCGGTAAGGTTCTTACCATCTCCGGCCCCGACGGCTACGTTTACGACGAGGACGGCATAAGCACTCCCGAGAAGATCGCGTTCATGCTTGAAATGCGTGCATCCGGCAGAGACAAGGTTCAGGACTACGCCGACAAGTTCGGTGCGAAGTTCTTCCCCGGCGAGAAGCCGTGGGGCGTCAAGGTTGACGTTGCCATGCCGTGCGCTACCCAGAACGAAATCAACATGGCTGAAGCAGAGAAGATGGTCAAGAACGGTCTTCCCTACTACATCGAGGTTGCCAACATGCCTACCACCAACGAGGCACTTGCATACCTCAAGGCCAACTGCCGTGTAGTTGCTCCCTCCAAGGCAGTCAACGCGGGCGGCGTTGCCGTATCCGCTCTCGAAATGAGCCAGAACTCCATGAGATACTCCTGGACCGCAGAGGAAGTTGACGCGAAGCTTCATCAGATAATGAAGGACATCCACGACAACTCCGCAGCAGCCGCAGAGAAGTACGGCCTCGGCTACGACCTCGTCGCAGGCGCGAACATCGCCGGATTTGAGAAGGTTGCCGACGCCATGATGGCTCAGGGTATTGTTTGATTTTTAGCGCAGAACTATGGAAAAAAGAAGCCCC
>JAZUGD010000310.1:0-4426 GCA_045641025.1 Eubacteriales bacterium | reverse complement strand
GCCGATGTACGAGAAGAAGGGCTTCCTCGAAATGGGAGTTTCTCCCATCGACGCACCCGACGTGCCCACCTACGTAACGCTTGATTTCGAAGCGGGCGTTCCCGTTGCCATCGACGGCGAGAAGATGAGCGCGAAGAATATCATCCTGAAGCTCAACGAGCTGGGCGGTGCAAACGGTATCGGTATCATCGACATCGTCGAGAACCGTCTCGTCGGCATGAAGTGCCGCGGTGTATACGAGACCCCCGGCGGAACGATTCTCTACAAGGCTCACGAAGCACTTGAGAGCGTCTGCCTCGACAAGATGACCATGCACGAGAAGCAGAGACTTTCCATCACCTTTGCGGAGCTCGTTTACAACGGTCAGTGGTTCACTCCTCTCCGTGAGGCTCTCTCCGCATTCGTCGACAAGACGCAGGAGACCGTCACCGGTAAGGTTAAGCTGAAGCTTTACAAGGGCAACATCATCAAGGCGGGCGTATGGAGCGACTATTCTCTCTACAGCGAGGATATCGCTACGTTCGGCGAGAGCGACTACGACCAGAAGGACAGTGCGGGCTTTATCAACCTGTTCGGTCTGCCTATCAAGGTTCAGGCAATGGTCGACAAGAAAAACAACAAATAATGACCGGCGAGAGAAAACCGCTCTGCGGTTTTCTTCTCATATAAGGAAAGGGTACGATTATGCCGAAAATGTGGGCAGGGCGCACCGACGGTGTGACCGATAAGGCGGCTGACGATTTCAACTCCTCGATTTCGTTCGACAGCCGCATGTACAAGCAGGATATTACGGGAAGCATGGCTCACGCGGCGATGCTCGCGAAATGCGGAATCATCGGGCAGGACGATGCCGACGCGATAATCGCGTCTCTTGCCGATATCCTTGCCGATATCGAGAGCGGCGCGCTCGTGATTGACGCAGAGGCAGAGGACATACACATGTTCGTTGAGGCGGAGCTGACCGACCGTATCGGCGACGTGGGCAAAAAGCTCCACACCGCGCGGAGCCGCAACGACCAGGTCGCGCTTGACACGCGCCTTTATCTGCGCGACGAGGTCGACGCGATTACCGATAAAATCAAGGCGCTTGTCTGCGCCGTGACCGACAAGGCGGAGGAATATAAGGACGCCGTTATGCCGGGCTACACGCACATGCAGAGAGCACAGCCGATAACCTTCGGGCATCACCTTATGGCGTACGCGATGATGCTCTCCCGCGACCTTGACCGTCTTGCGGACTGCCGCAAACGTATCAACGTATCCCCCATCGGCTGCTGTGCGCTCGCGGGCACGACCTACGCGACCGACCGCCGCTTCGAGGCGTCGAAGCTCGGCTTTGACTCGGTAGCGCTGAACTCCCTCGACGGAGTATCCGACAGAGACTTCATAGTTGAGCTCACGTCCGACCTTTCACTCATCATGACTCATCTTTCCCGCTTTGCCGAGGAGGTCGTCCTCTGGTCAAGCTGGGAGTTCAAATTCATCGAGCTTTCCGACAGCTTCACCACGGGCTCGTCGATAATGCCGCAGAAGAAGAACCCCGACATGGCGGAGCTCGTGCGCGGCAAGACCGGACGCGTCTACGGTGACCTTATGGGCATACTCACGACCCTCAAGGGACTCCCCCTTGCATACAACAAGGATATGCAGGAGGACAAGGAAGGCGTGTTCGACGCGTGCGACACGGTTCGCGCGTGCACGGACATTTTCACCGGCATGATAAGCACGATGAACGTGCTGACCGACAACATGAGAGCGGCGGCGGGCAAGGGATTTATAAACGCCACCGACCTTGCGGACTACCTCGTCAAGAAGGGGCTACCGTTCCGTACGGCGTACAAGATTTCGGGCAGCGTCGTTGCACGCTGTCTGCGCGACGGATACGTGCTTGAGACTCTGCCGCTTGAGGTTTACGCCGAATACAGTGACCTCATCGGCGAGGACGTATACTCCGCCGTTGACCTTGACGTATGCGTCAGCACGAGAATAAGCGAGGGCGGCACGTCCGTCTCCTCGGTCGAGGCACAAATCGCATATATACGTGAAAAACTGAAATGACAAAGGTATTCATAGACGGAAGCGCCGGCACGACGGGGCTTCGCATAAGAGAAAGACTTGCAGAGAGGCGTGACCTCGAGCTCGTCATCCCGGACGAGGCAAAAAGAAAAGACACGGAGTACCGCAGGGAAGCGCTGAACTCCGCGGACGTGGTTTTCCTCTGCCTGCCGGACGACGCGGCGCGCGAGGCGGTCTCGATGATAGAGACGGACAGCGTCGCGGTCATCGACACGTCAACGGCACACCGCACGGCTGACGGCTGGGTCTACGGATTTGCCGAGCTGCGCGGCAAGAGAGAAGAGATTAAAAATTCGCACCGCATCGCAAATCCCGGGTGCCACGCGAGCGGCTTTGTTTCGCTCGTCGCACCGCTCACGGAGTGCGGTATCATAAAGCCCGATGCGGCGCTGACGTGCTTTTCGCTGACGGGCTACTCCGGCGGCGGCAAGAAGATGATAGCCGAGTACGAGGCGGACGGCAGAGACCCGCTTCTCGACGCTCCGCGCACGTACGGCCTCGGTCAGTCGCACAAGCACCTGCCCGAAATGTCGGTCGTGTGCGGGCTTGAGACTCTTCCCGTGTTCTGCCCGATAGTCGCACCGTTTTACTCGGGCATGGAGGTAACGGTGCCGCTGACGGCACGCGACACGGACGCGGACGTGGGCGATATAATCGCGGCGTACAAGGCGTACTACACGGACGGAGTCGTCCGCGTGAGGGAGAACCCGGACGAGTCCGGCTTCCTCTCGGCGGCGGCACTCTCCGGACGTGACGACATGGAGCTTTCCGTTTACGGTAAGGCGGGTCGCATAACTCTCGTTTCAAGATTCGACAACTTAGGCAAAGGCGCCTCCGGCTCCGCAATACAGAACATGAACATAATCCTCGGTGTCCCCGAAACAGAGGGACTCACGGTTTAACGAAAGGCGTTAAAATGGTTAAGTTAATCGAAGGCGGCGTATGCGCCGCAAAGGGCTTCACCGCGGCGGGAATCCACTGCGGCATCCGCAAGAATCACACGAAGAAGGATCTCTCGCTCGTAGTGAGCGAGGTTAAGGCATCCGCGGCGGCGGTATACACGACCAACCTCGTGAAGGGTGCACCGCTGGTCGTAACGAAGGAGCACATCTCCGACGGTACGGCTCAGGCGATAATCTGCAACAGCGGTATCGCAAACACCTGCAACGCAAACGGTATCGAGGTTGCCGAAAAGATGAGTGAACTCGTCGCGGACGAGCTCGGCATTTCGGCTGACGACGTCGTAGTGGCGTCCACGGGCGTTATCGGTCAGCCGCTCGACCTTGAGCCCATCGCGGCGGGACTCCCGCTTCTGCACAAGGCGCTCTCTCCCTGCGGCGCGTCCGACGCGGCTGAGGGAATCATGACCACCGACACCGTCCGCAAGGAGGTAGCGGTCGAGTTCACCGTAGGCGGCAAGGTATGTCACCTCGGCGGCATGGCAAAGGGAAGCGGCATGATTCACCCGAACATGGCAACCATGCTCGTGTTCATCACGACCGACGCGGCAATCGCTCCCGATATGCTGAAGCGTGCGCTCTCAAGCGATATTGCCGATACGTTCAACATGATAAGCATTGACGGCGACACCTCCACCAACGATATGGTGACCGTGCTTGCCAACGGTATGGCGGGCAACGAAACCATAACCGAGGACGGCGCTGACTTCGCCGAATTCATGTGCGCGCTGAACACCGTGACCGTTCAGCTTTGCCGTATCATCGCCGGCGACGGCGAGGGCGCAACCAAGCTTCTCGAGTGCACCGTCAAGGGCGCAAAGGATATAAAGAATGCCAAAACCGTAGCCAAGAGCGTCATCTGCTCAAGCCTGCTCAAGGCGGCTATGTTCGGCGCCGACGCCAACTGGGGACGCGTGCTCTGCGCCATCGGCTACAGCGGCGCGGACGTCGACGTAAACAAGGTGGGCGTTTCGTTCGTCAGCCCCGCAGGCGAGATTGAGGTCTGCCGTGACGGCGCGGGCGTGCCCTTCTCGGAGGAGAAGGCAAAAACCGTCCTCACCGAAAAGGAAATCACAATAGCCGTAACCCTCGGCGACGGCGACGCCGCCGCCACCGCGTGGGGCTGCGACCTCACGTACGACTACGTGAAGATCAACGGGGATTACAGAACTTAAGAGAACGGTTTCTTCCTTTTTTGGAAAAATTCCCTTTCTTCGAAAGGGCGTCAGCGAAAAAACTTTTATAAAAATTTCAAACCGAACTTCAAGTGTATCCGTTGACGGAAAGTCAGTTTAAACCGTTTGTGAAAAGTTTCGCCCGCCTTTTCAAAGGCGGCGGGGGGGGGCGGGGCCCCGCATGCGGGGGTTCTTTTGGTTGGTTTTCTTTTCCCC
>JAZUGD010000309.1:0-4111 GCA_045641025.1 Eubacteriales bacterium | reverse complement strand
TGAAGGCGTTGCCGCTGAACATGCCGTGGATGCCGTTGTCGTCCTTCGGGCGGGGTCCCGTAGGCAGACAGGTCCAGTGGAGAAGGTCGGTGCTTGCGTAGTGGCCGAAGCAATGCTTGCCCTCGGCATCCTGAAAGATATAGAACATATGGTGGCGGCCGTTATGGAATATGCCCGCGTTGGCGTCGCACGGCACGCTGATTCCCTCCGGAATCGTCATATGATAAAGCGGGCGGTACGGGTCGCCCACGAGGGTTTCTCTGTATTCTCTTGCGGCGTTCGCAAGCTCGGTAAGGTTCTTTTCCATTTTTATTCCTTTCGTTTATTCTTCGATATACTCAAACCGTCTGACGGTTTTGCCGTCGACGGTGACTGTTTCGTTCCACATGGTTGCGGGGCGCACCCACGTATTTCCCTCTCCGTACAGCGCACGGTAAATTTCAAGCGTTTCGGAGTGGGTCGCCGTGCAGAGCACTTCGTATTCCCCGCCCTTGTAATGGCGGTATTTACCCGGTTTGATTTCCATATTTTTACCCGAGATACACGTTTTCGTTATGCCATTCGAGATATTCCGCGGCGGGCTGTTCAAGCATGCTGCCCGGCAGCAACGGAAGCTCTTTTCCGTCGTATTTGAAGTATTCGCCGCCGCCCTGAAAGTCCTCGCGGAGCTTTTCGCTGACCTTTATCATAAAGTCGGGTGTGACGGTTATATACCCCGCCTCGAAAAGCGTTTTAAGGTCGGAGCGCAGGAGAAGCCCGTTGCGCACCTCGCGCGTACCGCCCTCGCCGAATGGCTTTACGTACGTCGCCTCAAGCACGGGAAGCACCTTCCCTTTCGTTACGGCACATCTCTTGCCGTATGCCTCGGTAACGGCAACCCTGAACGCGCCCTCGCCGAGAGTGTGTCTTTCAGGATAGTTTTCGAATTTTTCAGCCGTCTGCTCGGACGTGAGTCCGAGTTTTTCGTAAATCCGGTCGAAAAGCTTTCTGCCCGTTTTGTCGCCGAGAGAATACGTCTTTCCGGTAACGGTGCTGGGATTCCAGTTATCGGGCACGGGAATCCATTCGTCTCGCTCAAAGAAGAACGGCTCGGCAAGGATAATGCACCCGACCGTGGGATTATCGCGCGGGACGCCGATTCTGGAACGGTACTTATTGATTCTTGCGTTGAGCTCCTCAAGCGACTCCGTGCCGTTTTTCACGCCGAAGGCACTCCACGCAAGATACGTCGGAAGAGTCGTATAGCGCACGAAATAACCGCCGCCGACTATATAGTCGTCGGGGCTGTGAAGCTTGAAGAGAAACAGCTCGTTCTCCTCTATCGCTTTGAAGTTCTTGCCTCCCGGAGTCCAGAAGCAGACCTCATCGCATCCGCTTTTCATAAGCGTTTCGTACTGAATGCTGTCGGTCACTCCAACGAACATTTTCACGGTGCATATCTCCTTTTTTGAGGGATAATCCTACAACAATATTATAGTACGCGGCGGCGGTAATGTCAAGAAAAGACAAGGGACGGCATAGTAAAAGCACCCTTACGGGTGCTTTTTTACGTTATATCCTGCACGCGATCTCAGTCGCAAGTGCAAAATTGTCAATATTGTGGTTTGCGGACTGAAGCGTTCCGACGGAATAACCGTCCTCCGACAAAACGTCGCCCGTCTGTACGAAGGTGTAAAGCTCAAGTCCGTGAAAATCGCATACGGACTGAACTCCCGCGATTTCCATTTCCACGCATACGCAGCCCTCGCCCCTGCGGCGTGCCGCCTGCTCCGCGGTCTCACGAAGGAACGCGTCGGTCGTCCACGTTTTGCCCTCGACGTACGGCACGCCGAGGTTTTCGAGGATTTCTCTGACTCTGCCGCTGTTTTTCACCGTAATGTAATCCGCCGGCGGCGCGTAGTGGTACGACATTCCCTCGTCGCGGTATGCGTCGGTGGGAATGACGAAACGGTTAGCGGTAATCTCCCGTGCAAGGCTGCCCGCCGAGCCGAACATAACAAATTTGTCCGTACCGGTAATCCAGTTTGCCTCAATCACGCACTCGGATGCCGCAGCCGAGCCTATCGGTGAGAGGTAGAACGCGATTCTGCGCCCGCCATGCTCAAACATATATATCGGTATACACCCGTTGCAGGCGCCAATAAAGGCGATTTTTTCGCATTTACGCGATGCGAGTATATTCTTATATATCACCTCCGAAAAGGTGATAATACAGACGTCAGCAAGGTCTCCGCGGACACCGTAGATATCGGCAAGCGTAACGAGCGGTTTTTCATGCACGTTGAAAGAATCGGTTATCATAATATACCTCAGATGTGTGGTTTGTTGTATTATAGCATAAAAGATGAGGGATTACAATAACCGATTACCTCAGACGGAAACGAACCCTGCGTTACGCGAATAATTAGGGCACCTGCGGCGCCCCTCACGGCCGTTAGGTATTCTAAACGGGAAGAAAGTGCTGCGCGGCCACCTAAAAACACCGCACTGCGCGCTTTTCACAAAGTGAAAAGCGATGCCCCGTACCGGATTGCGTCGCGTTTGCGCAACGCGCAAAGGAAGGCTTCAATTCCCGTGGACGGAATCGAACCCTGCGTTACGCGTATAATTACCTTATATCACAAGTTTATTTTACGCGTAACGCTGAGAGAAAACGGCGTGTTACACGCCGTTTTCTCAGAAGTTCGATTCCGTTGGTCATCTGCTCCAAAGGAAAAACCGCCTTATGGCGGTTTTTCCTTTGGAGCAGATGACGGGAATCGGACCCGCGTATTCAGCTTGGGAAGCTGATGTTCTGCCATTGAACTACATCTGCGTAAATTCCCCTGCAATGCAGGGGAATTTCGCTAATATTTAATTTAACTTTGTGAAACGACGGCGTGTTTTCAGCCGTCGGTTCATGCGTGAAACAACTTACTCCGGGAAAGAGTTACTGTATTTTCGCGCAATTACTCAGCGTCTGCGGGGGTCTCGCCCTCGAAGTTCGCATAAGTGGAGGGGTCGTCGGTGGAGTATACTGCGGGAGCAGCGTCCTCGACTACTTCCTCTGCAGCGTCTTCTGCAGCGGGTGCTGCGGGCTCGATGAGAGCACGGATGGAAAGGCTTACCTTGTGCTTATCGTTGTCGATACCGACGATCTTTGCCTGAACCTGATCGCCTACGGTGAGAACCTCGGATGCGGCACCCACTCTGTGGTCGGCGATCTGGCTGATATGTATCAGGCCGTCAACACCGGGAACAACCTCTGCGAATGCACCGAAGGAGGTGAGGCTTACGATCTTAACGTCAGCAACGTCGCCCTCTGCGTACTTGTTCGTGAAGATGGTCCAGGGGTTGCTCTCCTCGGTCTTGTAGCCAAGAGAGATGCGCTTCTTCTCTACGTCAACGTCCTTGACGAATACGTGGATGGTGTCGCCTACCTTGACAACCTCGGAAGGATGCTTGATTCTCTTCCAGGAGAGCTCGGTAACGTGTACGAGACCGTCAACGCCGCCGAGGTCTACGAATGCACCGTAGGACTCGAGGCTTCTGATTTCACCGTCGAATTCCTGACCGACTGCGATGTTCTCCCAGAACTCTTTTCTCTTTGCGCTTCTCTCGTCACGGAGTACGCTGCGGATGGAACCGTAAGCGCGGTGACGGTCAGCCTTGATCTCGATGATCTTGAACTTCTGAGTGGTGCCTACGAGAGTGGAGAGGTCTCCGTCCTTCGGTACACCGGTGTGAGAGCCGGGGATGAATACGCGTACGGAATTAACGGACGCGATTACGCCGCCCTTGACTGCCTCGAGAATCTTGCCCTCGAGGATTTCGCCGCTTTCGGCAGCTGCAACGATTGTCTCCCAGTTTCTGTCGGAGTCAACGCGCTTCTTGGAAAGAGTTGCGATACCGTCGATATCGCTTACCTTGATGACGAATGCTTCAACCTCGTCGCCGATTTTGAACATTTCCTTCAGGTTAGCCGAAGAATCATCGGTAATCTGATCTGCCGTGATTATACCGGTTGCTTTTGCACCCAGGTCAAGGGTTATCTCATTACCGTTTACCGAAGTAACGATACCAACGACTACATCTCCTGTATTTAATGTTTTGATCGACTGATCAAGCAGTT
>JAZUGD010000308.1:0-5231 GCA_045641025.1 Eubacteriales bacterium | reverse complement strand
TGGTGTCCATCATACCGGGCATGGATGCGCGTGCGCCGGAACGAACGGATACGAGAAGAGGATTCTTAAGATCGCCGAACTTCTTGCCGTTGATCTCTTCCATCTTCTTAACGCCTTCCATAGCCTGAGCCATGATTTCGTCGTTAATCTTTCTGCCGTCTTCGTAGTACTGGGTGCAGGCCTCGGTGGTGATGGTGAAGCCCTGAGGAACGGGAAGGCCGATGCCGGTCATTTCGGCGAGGTTAGCACCTTTACCGCCGAGCAGATTACGCATGGTCATGTCGCCTTCGCTGAACATATAGACCCATTTGTTTGCCATTTTGGAAACCTCCGAAAATAATATTTGATTTATGTGAGTACGTATTGCTCTGAATCCACTGAATACCCCACTCCGTGTCATGGCCGGCAGAAGGGCGCGCCCGACCGGATAAGCCCGACGCGCAGAGGAGTACTCAGTGGAAAGCGGTTGCCCGCCTCAAGTGGCAGAGCCGCACATTCCCACGGAGTTTATTATATCACAACCGTTCGGGAAATTCCATAGTAAAACGGATATTTTTACGAAAAATCCGTAATTTATCTTATTATATATTTTATTCCCGCAAATTGTGCCCGTTTTTACGTAAAACCCACAAAAGCAACGCCCCCGAAGTGTTTACAAATCCGTAACAATATGGTATAATGTGAACAGTCCCGAACAAAACAATATAACACAGGAGGAATTTACCATGAGACTGAAAATCATCACGTTTGCCCTGACATTCTGTATGCTTCTCGCGGCGCTTCCCCTGAGCGCGTTCGCAGCGGTTATCCCCAACGTGGAAACGGTACGCTACGACAAAAACGTATTCGTAGGGGATGTCATTACCTATCAGATCAAGGTGACGAACGCACCGGCAGGCGCGGACGTCACGCACGACGGCAAGATAAACGTTTCCGACGTTACGACTCTGCTCAAACACCTCGCTAACTGGGAGAGCATAACGCTCTGAGAGCCGCATTGTAAATCAAAACCGCTCGGAGCAAGGCATCGCCCCATGGGGACGTAATATAACAGTTACACCCGCCGATAAGGAGTTCATTTCCTTTCGGCGGGTGTTTTTTCGCCTCGACAAAACGGAGGTTGTAGTAATGCGGAATTCGGAATTCGGAATTATGCCGAATTGTATGTCTGTCGGCAAAAACTTGATTTGTCATCCTGAGCCCCGCGAAGGATCTGCGAAAATTTCGCACAACCCTGCGTGGACCTGCAGAACATCATAACTGTACGTTTTCGGGGCGTCGAGGACGTCGCCCCCTACAACTATTAACTTACGTTTATGTGCCGAACCACAACCATTCCGCATTCCGCATTCCGAATTCCGCATTCCGAATTCCGCATTCCGAATTCCGCATTACTGCAACTTCCGATTTGTCTGCACCCATAACGAAAATACTTCCTTATGCACATGCGGATTATTCCGGGCGGTTTTTTGTTGACATCGGAGATGGAAAAATATATAATTGAAGCAGGGAATAATTTCTCACGAAAGGAAAAACGTTATGATATACGACAGACTGTATAACGGAGAGAAAAACTGGATACTCGCAGAGGAACGCTACAAGGAAAACCCCGACGTCAGAAAATGCGAATCCATCATGTGCCAGGGCAACGGATACATGTGCGTCCGCGCCGCAACCGAGGAGGTATGGGGCGTACCGTTCGTATTTGTTGCGGGTACGTTCAATAAACTGCCCGAGGACTGGTGTACCGAGCTTCCCAACAGCCCCGATTTCACGGCGGTACGCATGTTCATCGACGGCGAGCAGGTAACTCCCGACGGAATGGTACCGAAGACCTACGACAGATATCTGAACCTGAAAACGGGTCTTCTTGAAAGAAAATATACGTGGAAAAACAGCGCGGGAGAGAAGTTCGAGCTTCGCTTCCTGCGTGTAGTATCTCTGTCCGACAAGCACCTCTGCGCCATGAGAGTCGAGGTCACCTCAAAGGCAAAGAAAAACGTGACTCTCATGCTCGAGACGGGCGTCGACGGTGACAGAATCGAAAAGAGCGCCCATATGCTGCCCGTAGACACCTACGTTGAGGACGGCGCGACTACCGTCGTAACCAAAACGAGCGAGTCGGGCATCCTCTTCTGCACCGCGGCGGCGGCAACGCTCGACGTACCGTACGAGGCTGATTACATGTGCGAGGGCAAGACCGCGCTCACCTGCATCACCTGCAAGCTTCCGAAGGGAAAGACCGTCGCACTCGACAAGAGGTGCGTCGTTTACACGAACCGCGACAGAGAAAGAGACGGCTGCTCCGAGTTCTGCCTCCGCGATACCGCGGCAAAAGCGGTAAAGGAAGCGTCTCTTTACACCTTCGATGAAATCTGCAGAGACAGCGCCGACACCTGGGAGGCGAAAATATGGTCGTGCCGTGACGTAAAGATAGACGGCTGTGATATCGACCAGCTCGCACTTCATTTCGCGCTGTATCACCTCACCTGCATGTCCCCCGTTCACGACGACAGAATGAACATCGGTGCCAAGGGAATGTCCGGTATCGGGTATTGCGGTCACGCATTCTGGGATACCGAGATATATATGCTCCCGTATTTCATCTTCTCCGCACCCGAGGAGGCAAAGAGCCTCGTTATGTACCGCGTGAATTCACTTGACGCGGCACGCACCTACGCGAAGAAGGACGGCAACAAGGGCGCGCGCTTCCCGTGGGAGGCAGCGTGGATTACCGACGGTGAGGCAACGCCCACATGGTGCGACACCGGCGACCTTGAGCTTCACATCACCGGTGACGTCGCCTTCGGCGCGTACTATTACTACATGGTAACGGGTGACGAGGAGTTCATGAGAAAGCACGGCTACGAGCTCATATTCGAGTGTGCTTCCTTCTGGATGAGCAGAGTCGTCTGGGACAGAAAAAAGAAAGCGTACGGTATCGTTGACGTAACGGGACCGAACGAGTTCCTCACTCACGTAAATAACAACGCGTATACCAACTATATGGCGGCGTGCACGGTTGAGCTCGCCATCGAGTCCGCGGAAAAGCTTGAGAAGCAGGACCCCGAGCTCTACGAAAAGCTGAACAAAAAGATAAAGCTCCGCTCCGCATATAAGGAATGGAAGGAGAAGGTGGTCAAGCTGTACCTGCCTCTCCCGAATGAGGACGGCATCATCCCCGAGAACGACGAATTTCTGTCTCTGCCTTCCGTATGCGCACCCGGTAAGACCCTTCTCGAGACCGAGGGCGCATGGGCAAAGGTTCAGTCGCTCGGCGGCAAGGCACAGGTCAGCAAGCAGGCGGACATCGTAGCTCTCCTTTATATGATGGAGGACAAGTTCACGCCCGAATGCAAGGTGAAGAACTTCAATTACTACGACGGATGCTGCACGCATTCCTCGTCTCTCTCACTTGCGATATTCTCCGCGCTTGCGGCAGACCTCGGACTGCGCGATATGGCGTACGCCCGTTTCTCCGGTGCCAAAATGATTGACCTGAACGGTCAGTCCGACTCTAACACCGGTATCCACGCCGCATCTCTCGGAGGTATATGGCAGTGCTGCGTGCTCGGCTTCGGCGGCGTTCGCCGCTACGGAGAGCGGCTTCGCATTGAGCCGAACCTCCCCGACGCATGGAACAGTCTCAGTTTCCGTATCACGTGGCACGGTCAGACGCTTGAGGTCACCGAGGACAAGGAAACGCTTTCCGTCGTCAACCTCACCGGTACCGAGGACGTACAGTTCCTCCACCGCGGCAAGACCGTATCCGTCGGCGACGGCGTAACATTGGAGATTTAAGATGTACCGCGGTTTAATCTTCGACCTTGACGGCGTCATAACCGACACCGCAAAATACCATTTCGAGGCGTGGAAGATGCTCGCCGACTCACTCGGGTATCACTTTACCCGCGAGGACAACGAGCGTCTCAAGGGCGTCTCCCGCATGAAGTCGCTTGAGATAATTCTCGAGATAAACGGCGCGCTCGACGCATTCACCGGGGCGGAGAAGGAAGTGCTCTGCAAAAAGAAGAACGATTACTACGTAAGCCTTATAGGAAAGATAACGCCCGACGACATCCTGCCCGGTATCGCTCCGCTCATGAAGGCGGCGAAGGAGAAGGGAATGAAGCTTGCAGTTGCCTCCGTCAGCAAGAACGCGCCCGCGGTGCTCGCCTCCCTCGGCGTTGCGGGAGAGTTCGATTACGTCGCCGACGCGGCGAAGGTAACGAAGTCCAAGCCCGACCCGGAGATATTCACCGTGTGCGCCGAGGCGCTCGGGATTGACCCTGCCGAATGCATCGGCATCGAGGACGCGCAGGCGGGAATCGAAGCGATTCACGCCGCCGGAATGCGCTCCGTCGGCATTAACGTGACCGTCACGTCACTCTCCCCCGATATCGTGCTTGCGTCCACCGCCGAGCTCGACCTCGATTTGATAACAAAATAATAAAAAGAGCACCGCAAGGTGCTCTTTTTGAACGCAGAACGCTGGGTGTTCGCCTTCGGCGAAACCCGACAGAACGCAGAACGCAGAACGCAGAGTGCAGAACTAATGTAGTTTTGCTCCGCAAAACAATCTTTTTATAGAATTCGCTGTAATTATCCTTCAGTTGGTTTTCTTCGAGTGAACACGAACTCAAGCCTTCCCTTGCCAGGGAAGGTGGATTTTGCGAGGGTTACCGAGCAAAAGACGGATGAGTAGTCCCGCGAACGGTATGCAGTTGCGTCCGTCTGTATAGATTCACATAGAGTAATATGTTTAATAGCAAAATAATTCAATTCCATGTAACTTTTCGTGATTTTTTACGGGTATATAAGTGAAAGGCCCTTTCGATAATCGGGGAAGGAGGAAAAATGAAAGACAAAGAAATAACAGAGCTGTTTTTTGAGCGTTCGGAGAGTGCCATAACCGAAGCGCAGAACAAATACGGAAAATACTGTACGTACATTTCCGAAAACATTCTCGGCGACGAAAAAGATGCCGAGGAATGCGTAAACGAAGCGCTTAACGCACTGTGGAACAGTATTCCTCCTCATAAGCCCGAAAACCTCAAGGCATATATCGGAAAGCTGACACGCGAGATTTCCGTCACCAGATGGAGGGAGAATCACGCCGCAAAACGCTGTCCCGGAGAATTTTCGGTATCACTTGAAGAAATCGAAGAAATCGCTTCCGGCGACGATTTCGACTCAAAGGTCAATGCGGAGATTCTTTCGGAAGCGATATC
>JAZUGD010000307.1:0-3587 GCA_045641025.1 Eubacteriales bacterium | reverse complement strand
AGTTTTCGTACTCCGAAATAAGGTCTTCCTCGAACGATACGGTCGCACCGTCTACAGTGTATATTTTCTGCGGATTATAGCCGAGTTCTTTTAAGCGCTTTATCATAAAGTCATAACGCTCTTTCAGTACTGTGATACGGTCAGTGTCGCCCTTGACGCTTGCATAGTAGTAATCGGAGTAGCAGCCCTCGTAGTACATGTGGCAGCTGAATGCTTTCGCTCTGTATTCCTGCGCCTCGCTGTCGGCGAGCTTTATCGCATTTTCAAACTCATATACGCTTTCGTCGAAATGAGCGGCATAGTATTCTTCGTCATACCGTCTTTCCGTCGGGTAATGTTCGGTCCAACCCCAGCACTGCCAGCATCCGACCATATCCTGCGCCGTGTTCTGCATATCGAGATATGCGTCGATATACGTATATCCCTCTCCGAATTCACGCTCCATTATATCGTAATAGAGTTCCTTGAATTCTTCTCGGGTCATATCCATATTCCAGTTAAGCTCCGCTATAAGCTGATGCTCGACTCTCTGTATGCCGAAGCCGTGGAACTGACATTGCCAGAATATGCCTATTACACCGAGACGGTGGAAATACTCGAAATCGTCGTATATGTTATCAAGCACCGTATATTGCTGAAGCGTTGTATCAAGCGCATAGAACCATACGTAAACGTTATCGCTGACGTCGCACCAGCCTTCAAGCCATTTTGCATACAGCTCGTTGTTTCGATGATTTGCGGCATTTCCTTCAGGCAGGCAGTCCGATCCGTCCATTTTGTGGTTTGAGCAGTTCATATCGGTGCAGAAGGTGATATATACGTGCTCGTTCGGTTTGGTTTTCGTCGGTGCCTCATTCGTGCCCGCATAGGCGAACATAAGGTAATAGAGTCCGGGATAGTCTTCGTTCAGCTCTTCGGATATGCGGTTGGAGAAACGCACGACGGGACCGGATACTTTGCCGCCCTCTTCCTTCATTACCTTCTGACACTGTTTGCACATACAGAAGCTTGAGTTATCGCCCTGTGCTATATCTATATACTTAAAGGTTTCTCCGATAACGTCGCCCGCATCAAGACGTTTCTCGATATATGCGGAAATATTCTCAACGCACACCTGATAAATTTCCTCATCGGTATAGCACATCTGATTCCATGCTACACTGAAGCCGCACCACTGGTTTCCCTGCATACCGTGACATGCGCACGCAATGGGACCGTAGTTGATCTGTTTCTGTGAAGGATTGCCTCTGTCGTTTACATAAGGCTTTTCGGAATTATAGTAAGGGTTGAAATAAGTAAATGCGGGTGTCTCCGTTCCGTACGTTCCTTCGGGTACGTCAAGAGAGTCTGCGGCCTCGAGCACGGACTCACCGTATATAAGTCCCTTCCAGCCGCATTCGTTCTCAAGAAAACGCCATACGCCGTTCATGCAGCCTCTGTCATGCGCGCCGGACACTATAAGGTTTCCGTCCTTTACGGTATACTCGTATCCGTCGTCGTTGAATTCGGGGTTATCGGATACCGCAAACGATACGGTAAGTCCTTCGGCGTTTCCGGATTTAATCGGCAGAGTAACTCCCGTAGCCTTTTTGATAAGTCGTACGAATTCACCCGAAGCGAAGTCTATGTTGGGAGTACAGGCTTCGGGCACAACAACCGTGTATTCGGATATGGGATTGCCCGCAATGGTGAGATTTTTGATTCTGCTTCCTTCGTGATATACCGCGTCCTCGGTAATCCCCTTTTCCGTATTCTTCGCATATTTGCGTACGGCAAGGTCAAGTCCCGTATCTGTCTTACCGAATATAACGGTGCCGTCCGACGTATTCTTTATGATATAACCGTCGTCCTCGAACGAGGTCATATCGACACCGTATTTGTCGTTTGAGCCGATTCCCACGGTAACGTTATCGGTTTTGCCGTCGAGTCTTGCGTCAAGCCATTCGGCATACTTTTCGGCAGAAGAAGAGACGGCGGTGCTTTTGCCCGACGTGTCGACTGCCGCGCACGAGAAAAGTGATACGGTTGTAAATATAACCGCAAAAACGAAAGCCGTAATTCTTGTTTTCATTTTTACCCCACAAAAATATCCGCAGATTTCTCTGCGGATATTTTAACAAATAATTTTGCTTTAGTCAATAGCTGAATATTCTGCGGGTGCAGGTCTCTGAGTTGTTCCCGCAGGCGTGAGGAAGTCACGGTTTTCGATCCAGCACGTCCACGCGACCTCGTCAAGAGTAAGCGGTATCTTGTTTATGGAGCCGTCTATCGTAACGATACCGTCCTTGGGGTTGAATCCGAGCTCATAGAGTCTGTCAATCATCATATTATAAAGCGAATCGAGTCTTGCAAGTTCTTCCTTATCGTCGGCATCGTACGCCGCGAAATATCTCGTATATATTCCCTGGAATATAATCGAGCACGAGAGCTGCTTGCACTGCTTTTCATGGAACTCGGTATCTGCCATGGAGATAGCTTTGTTTATGAGCTCAAGGCAATAGTCAAAACCGTCAGCTACGAAGTTGAAGTCGAACATTTCGGGCGGAGCGCACTTGGAGCCCCAGAACCAGCAGATGAATTCCGTACCGCGGTCGGTAGCCTCAATCCACCAGTCGATGTATTCTCTGATATATTCCCAACCGTCACCGTATTCTCTTTCGAGAAGGTTGCAGAGCAGTTCTTCGTATTCCTCCTCGGTCATATCGGAATTCCAGTTTATTTCCGCGCCGAGCTGCTGCTCGATTTTCTTAACTCCAAGACCGTGGTAAGGTATCTGCCAGAAGAGGCCTTCAATACCGAGGCTCTTCATATACTTGAAATCGGCAAGGATGTTGTCTATTATCGTATACTGCTGCAGGCAGGAGTCAAGAGCGTAAAGCCATATGTAAAGATGCTCGGACTTGGCACGCCAGTTTTCAATCCATTCACTGTCGCAGATATTGTCGTTTCCGCAGAAGCCGTTTACACCGCCCTGAGATTCGTAGGAGCGGCAGCCGGAGCCGTCCATCGGATGGTTCGAGCAGTTACCGTTGGTGCAGTACGTTACGTAAACGTATTCGTTGGCTGCGGTTTTCTTGGGGGCAAGCTTGGTGCTGAAGTATGCGAACACCTTTACCGCAAGAGGACGGCCTTCAAGCTCGTCTGCGTAAATATCGTTAAGCTCTTCGCTGAGCTTGTTTGCAAATCTTATAACAGGTCCGGCGTTGGAACCTTCCTCACGGAGAATTTTCGAGCAGTCGGGACACATGCAGTACTGGTCGTTGTCACCCTGTGCGATGTCGATATCCTTGAGAGTTACGCCGAGAATACCGCCGTTTTCAAGTGCAGCGTCGATATAATAACAGATATTCTCAAGTACGTGATTGTACATGTCCTCGTCGGTATAGCATATCTGTTTGTTCCACGTATTATCGTTTGCGGGGTTATCGACCGACCACGTATGTCTGGTCATGCCGTGCATTGCACCGGTTATGGGACCGTATGCCATTCTTCTATCGGTGGATGCTACGGACGTTTTATCGTTCTTGTAGTTACCCCACGACATATCGTGAATCTGTATGTTATCGAATATCGGGGTTTCGCTCTTT
>JAZUGD010000306.1:0-4144 GCA_045641025.1 Eubacteriales bacterium | reverse complement strand
ATGCGCGGTGAGACGTGAGAGGCTCCCGGGAAGCCTATATCGTACCCCGCGTGGGTCACGACGATAAGCCCGTTTTCAGCGGCGGAATCGAGGATGCGGAGATAACGCACGTCGTCAAAGTCGACGCCCTGATACACGGGGTGAAGCTTTATTCCTTTAAGTCCCGCGCGGGCGATGCGGCGCAGCTCGGGCGCGGGGTCACCGTATTCGGGATGCATGCATCCGAAGAAGACGACGTCTTCGCCCTCACTCTGCTCTATCGAGGAATCGTTGACCGATTCGACCTTCAGCGGGTTCGTTGCGACCTGCAGAACTACGGAGCGTCCGATTCCCGCCTCATTCATCGAGGCGCGGAGCGCGGCGGGCGTACCGTTTGTGAAGTTTTCGGTCCCGGACGCGGCACGCAGCTTTTCGACGGCGCGCTCGGCTATCCTTTCGGGAAATACGTGGGTATGAAAATCGGTAATCATTTTTTCTCCAAAATATAACAAAAAGCGAAGACGTTCGTCTTCGCTCATTTTGTCATTACTTGAACTTGCGCTTTCTTGCAGCTTCGGATTTCTTCTTGCGCTTTACGCTCGGCTTCTCGTAGCACTCTCTCTTGCGAAGCTCGGCCTGGATACCGCTTCTCTGACACTGACGCTTAAAACGACGAAGCGCGCTGTCAAGAGACTCGTTCTCTTTTACTCTGATCTCTGCCATTCGGATTTCCCTCCCTTCGCATTCACAAAAAACAACAGGTACATTCGTACCACTACGGTATTATAATTGATATCTCGTCAAAAGTCAATACCAAATTTGCAGGAAAATACAAAATATTCGAAAAACAAGTACGCAAGTGAGTCTTCACGGGCGGCACAATACCGTAATATTTCCCGCAATATCCGAATATTTCCGTAAAACGTTTTACTTTTGCGAAATTTTGTGGTAGAATATAAGATAGCGTACCTTTGAAGGAGTGTACGAATATGGCTAAAGAAATAATTTTCAGCGCCGGAGACACGCTTGAGCTTAAAAAGAAGCATCCGTGCGGCTCGAAGAACTTCACCGTTCTCCGCACAGGTGACGACGTGCGAATCGTCTGCGTCGGCTGCGGGAGAGACCTCACCCTGCCGCGCGAAAAGCTCGGGAGTGCGATAAAACGCGTAATTACCACAAAACCCAATGAAAGGAAAGACGAAAACAATGGCTGACACGCCCGAAAATACCCGTACCATACCGAAGGCAGAGCCCGTGGTTCTGAACGATTATCTTCCCGACATCGAGCTCGGGAACGGTTTCGTTCCCCGCATGAAGAGAGCGTTCCGCGAAAGACGGTACCTGCTGCTCTGCTTCCTCGTGCCCGCGCTTCTTATGGCGCTCATTTACGCATCGATGGAGGTTTACCCCATCGGTGACGAATCCGTGCTCGTGCTTGACCTTAACGCGCAGTACATTTATTACTTCAGCGCCCTGCGCGACATAATCACGGACGGCGGCTCCCTGCTCTACACGTTCCGCCGTGCGCTCGGCGGCGAGTTCATGGGAATCATAGGCTACTACATCGCAAGCCCGCTTTCCGCAATCGTCGCCCTCTTCCCCAAGGATATGATGACCGAGGCGCTTCTGACCCTCTTCCTTCTGAAGACCGGACTTTCGGGTCTCACGTTTGGTATTTACATTGACCGCACGCACAAGAAGAACGCACCTCTCACGGTCATGTTCTCGACGATGTACGCCCTCTCCGCGTACGCCGTCGTAATGCAGCACAACACGATGTGGATTGACAGCCTCGCACTGCTCCCGCTCATCATCCTCGGCGTTGAGGAGCTTATCAAGCACAAGCGCTACAAGCTGTTTATAATCACGCTTGCTCTGTCCGTCTTCTCAAGCTTCTACATCGGATACATGACGTGCATCTTCGTCGCACTGTATTTCTTCTTCTATTACTTCGCACACAACGAATCCGAGCGTAACCCCGACGGAGAGCGCAATCATCTGCTTTGGTCAATCGTGCGCATCGGCGTATGCGCCGTGACCGTCGTCGGCATTACCGCCGTCATGCTGTGGTCGTCGTACTACTCGCTGAAGTTCGGTAAGACGGACTTCACGAACCCGTCGTACAATTTCAAGCAGCAGTTCGACTTCCTTGACGTCGTATCCAAAATGTATTTCGGCTCGTACGACACCGTACGTCCCGAGGGCTGGCCCTTCGTTTACTGCGGCATGCTTACGTTCATGCTGCTGCCGCTGTTCTTCTTCCTCAAGAAGGTTTCGCTTCGCGAAAAGATTGCCACGGGCTTCTTCGTGCTGTTCATGATGGTCTGCTTCAACGGCTCGACCATCGACATGTTCTGGCACGGCATGCAGTTCCCGAACTGGCTCAACTTCAGATACAGCTTCATGGTATGCTTCCTCTTCCTGACGCTGGCATACCGCGTATTCGAGCAGATTGACGACATAGGCTTCCGTCCGGTTATTTTCAGCACCGTCGGAATCGCCGTCGTGCTCATCATTCTGCAGAAGCTCGAATACGAGAACCTGCCCGACCTTACCGCGGTATGGGCGTCTCTTGCGATTCTTGCGGTATATCTGCTCATGATGCGCGGCGTCACCTTCCCGCGCCCCGACATCAAGAAAACGTCCGTGCTCGTGCTTGCGATTTTCATAGGCTTTGAGACGTACGCCGCCGGACTTGCAAACCTCATCGCGCTTGACAAGGACGTCGTTTACTCGACCCGCGCAAGCTTCCGCGATAACCTTATAAGATTCGAGCCCGTCATGGACGAGCTTCACGAGAAGGACCCCGGCTTCTACCGTACCGAAAAAGCGGTGCAGAAGAAGCAGAACGATGCGCTTGCAATCGGCATGTTCGGTCTCTCGAACTCGACCTCTACGCTCAACGCAAGTCAGATCGAGCTGCTCCAGGACCTCGGTCTTTCCTCCAAATCACACTGGTCAAAGTATTACGGCGCGACTCCCGCGACCGACTCGCTTCTCGGCATCAAGTACCTTATCGGTGAGACGAAGAACGACGTGCCCGACATTTACACCGAGTATCTGACTCACACGTTCGACTACGGCGGAAAAGACGGGGACAAGTTCTCCGACCTCACCGTTTACGAGAACCCGTACGCGATGTCCGTTGCGTTCGGCGTTGACGAGAGCGTTGCGAATATCAAACTGCTCGGCAAGGATTCACCCATCAAGAACCCCTTCGACAGAATGAACACGATTATTTCGTCCATGCTCGGCGACGAAACCGTTCATATCTATAACTCACAGCAGTTCACCGGTCCCGATGAGACGAACATCACCGTCGGCAGCGTAGTCGACAACATCAAGTACACTCCCACGAATTCGTCCGCCGACGCTTACCTTACCTACAAGGTAACGGTTGACACCGACGACGTTCTGTATATGTATATCCCCACGGATTACAACCGTGACTGTGACCTCACCGTAAACGGTGCGTCCAAGGGTACGTACTTTGCAAACGAAACCCACCGCATCGTGGAGCTCGGCTCGTACACGCCCGGAAGCGAGCTTGAAGTCAAGCTCAAGATGAAGAAGGACGACCTTTACGTTTCGAACACCAAGACGAATTACTTCTACACCTTTGACGAGGCGGTATTCGAGGACGCGTTCACGCGTCTGCGCGGCTCCGAGTTCGACATCACCGACTGGACCGAGGATACCCTCTGCGGTACGATAAACGTACAGGAGGGCGACGAGTACATCTTCACGACCATCCCGTACGACGAGGGCTGGAAGGTCACCGTTGACGGCGAGAACGTACCGATTGAAAAGGTGCTTGACTCGCTCATCGCGTTCAGACTTACTCCCGGCGAGCACGAGGTTACGATGAAGTACCGTCCGACGTGCGCTATCTACGGAAGCATCATTTCCGTCTCGTTCCTGCTTCTGTTCATCGTTTACTGCGTAGTCGACTCCGTCAAGAGCAAAAAGAAGAAGACCGCCCCCGCAGTCGCACTTCCCGAGGAAACCGA
The DNA here is from genome assembly GCA_045641025.1 of Eubacteriales bacterium. Classification (GTDB taxonomy): domain Bacteria; phylum Bacillota; class Clostridia; order Oscillospirales; family CAG-272; genus UMGS1312. The sequence goes on along the minus strand of JAZUGD010000306.1, from coordinate 155 downwards.
AACGGAAGAAGCAACCGAAGAGGTTGCGGAGGGCGAAGAGACTTCTGAAGAGACTGTCGAAGAAGTCACCGAGGAAGAACCCGAAGTAACTTCCGAAGAGGCTCCCGAAGAAACTCCCGAAACCGAAGAATAAAAGAAGAAAACCCTGTCACTCT
>JAZUGD010000305.1:0-2759 GCA_045641025.1 Eubacteriales bacterium | reverse complement strand
GACTTGTGCTATCTGAATGTAACGGTCGAAGCCGGAGTACATAAGAAGCTGTTTGTAAAGCTGAGGAGACTGCGGGAGAGCGTAGAACTTGCCGGGATGAACACGGCTCGGTACGAGATAGTCTCTTGCTCCCTCGGGGCTCGGCTTGATGAGGCACGGAGTCTCGATGTCGATGAAGCCGTTGTCCGCGAAGTAGTCACGCGCGCACTTTACGATTTTGGAGCGGGCGATGATGTTGTTCTGCATATCGGGACGGCGGAGGTCAAGATAACGGTGACGGAGACGGAGCTCGCTCTTAACGTCACTGTTCTCTACGATTGCGAACGGAGGAGTCTGCGCTTCGCAGAGCACGTCCATGGAGTCAACTGCGATTTCAATCTCACCGGTTGCCATATTGGGGTTGACGGCACCCTCTCCGCGTGCGCGTACGACTCCGCCTGCGGAGATAACGTACTCGGAGCGGACTGCGAATGCGTCGGCGAATATCGCACGGTCGGTGCTGTCGTCAAATGCGAGCTGTACGAGACCCGTACGGTCACGCAGGTCGATGAATATAAGAGCGCCGAGGTCACGCTGTCTCTGTGCCCAGCCGCATACTCTTACTCTTTTGCCGATGTCGGCGGCGGTAAGTGTACCGCAGTAAACGGTGCGCTTGTCTTCTTTGGTAAAGCTTTTCATTTTAACACCTTCTTAAAATCATTTATTAAGGATGAATCCGGCGATTCCGTCAAGCGGGAGAGCGGTCTGCTCGCCGGTCTGCATGTTCTTGAGTTCGGCTTTCCCCGATGCTATTTCGTTATCACCGAGCATAAGCACGTATTTCGCGCCGATTTTGTCGGCGTATTTCATCTGCGACTTGAGGCTTCGTCCCATAACGTCGAAGTCTGCCGCTACTCCCTCACGGCGGAGCTTACCGACGAGCGATGCTGCAAATGCCGCCGCGTCGTCTCCCATGGGAGCGACGTAGAGAGACGGGCCTTCAGCCGCGGGTACGGGTGCGCCGCACTGCTCCATTGCGAGGATGAGTCTCGTGATACCCATTGCAAAGCCGATGCCCGCCATGGGTGCACCGCCGAGCTGTTCTACGAGCCCGTCGTAGCGGCCGCCGCCGCATACGGTGCTCTGCGCGCCGATGCCGGGGACGATGAACTCGAATACGGTTCTTGTGTAATAGTCAAGTCCGCGGACGATGTGCGGGTCGATTACGTAAGCGATTCCCGCCGCGTCAAGCAGGGACTCGAGCTTATCCATGTGCTCGCGGCACGCGGGACACAGATGGTCGATGGTTTTGGGTGCGCCTTCGGCAATCTCGGCGCATTCGGGATTCTTGCAGTCGAGAACGCGGAGCGGGCTGCGCTCGAGTCTGTCGCGGCAGTTCTCGCAAAGCTTGTCCTCATGCCCGTGCAGGTATTCGGTGAGAGCCTTCTTGTACTCTCCTCTGCACTCGGGGCAGCCGATGGAGTTGATGTGAAGCTCGACTCCCGTGATGCCGAGCTCACGGATGAACGTGTCGGCAAGGGAGATTATGTTATAGTCTGCGGCAGGAGACGGAGCGCCGAACATTTCGACGCCGTACTGGAAAAATTCACGCGAACGTCCTGCCTGCGGCTTTTCGTATCTGAAACAGTTGATGAGGTAGAAATAGCGGAGCGGCAGAGGGTCGCTCTGGTGGCCGCCCTCGAGCATTGCGCGGACGACGGACGCGGTTCCCTCGGGACGAAGCGCGAACGTGCGGTCCTCCTTATCGGTGAACGTGTACATTTCCTTCTGTACGACGTCGGTGACCTCGCCGACTCCTCTCTTGAAGAGCCCTATCTCCTCGAATGCGGGAGTGCGTATCTCACCGAAGCCGAAGCGGCGCGAAACCTCTCTTGCCTTGCCTTCGATATACTGCCATACGGTGCTTTCCGGCGGGACGATATCCATCGTACCGCGGGGACGTTTGATTTTTTCCATAAGTGAATCCTTTTTACAATAATTTTACATTATATTTTACCAAATTACGCAAAAAAAATCAAGTACGTGCGGAATAAATCCGCACGTACTTGTTCGTTTTTTCTTATATTTTCCGCTCAGTCGGCGCGTCTCTTCTTGATAATCAGCGCGCGGATGACGAAGAACAGGATTACGGCTACGATAATGCCGCAGATTACGAAGATGGGAGTGCTTATCGAGGACTCGATTTTAACCTCTTCCCAGAGGGAGTTCATAAGCTGCATGGTGTCGTCGTCGAGGTCGTGGTAGTACTCAAGGGGAGTGCCGGATTCCTCAAAGCCGTAGAGAATGTCAAGCGCTTCGGGATGAATCTCTTCGGTCATATAGGTGCGGTATTCCTCGTTCTCCGATACGAGAGTATTCGGGGACGCGTAGCAGATGTACTCTGCGTTGGCGATTGCGGGCTCCTCGGAGAGCATGAAGTTGATGTACTCTATTGCAAGCTCCGGATTCTGCGAGCAGGTAGGCACGCACATGGAATCAACGAAAACGTTGGTTCCCTCCTTCGGATAGAAGAAGGCAAGGTCGTCGTTCTCATCGTACATCGTGAAGAAGTCACCTGCGTAGTAGGACGATACCGCGGCACTGCCGCCCTGCATCTTGTTGAAGATTTCGTCCATTACGTATCCCTGAAGGACGTTCTTCTGCTGCTTGAGCAGGTCTGCCGCCTCGTTCCACTCGTCGGGATTCGCGGAGTTTACGCTGTAGCCGAGGTAGTACTGTGCGGTGCCGAATGCGTCACGGGGATTGTTGAACTGCAGGAT
>JAZUGD010000304.1:0-2404 GCA_045641025.1 Eubacteriales bacterium | reverse complement strand
TTTGCCAGACAGGGGGCTGCCCCGCAAAAGCGGGCCCTCCCCTTTTTTCATTTTGCCGCCGTGACGTCGGCGGTCACGTCACCGACCGTGACGGTGAGCGGTATCCCGTCGCGGTTATATTTTACCTCAAGCGTGCCGCCGCCTGTTTCGTACGTGACGGTCTCCCCGCCGCCCGATACCGTGCGGAGTTCGACAGACGGCGACATCACGCGTGTGATAAGATAAAGAACGTCGGCGCATCCTTCGGGGAGCGGCACCGTAACGCCGCCGAACCCGGCTTCCCTGCCGTCTTTCCCGAACGTGAGAGACGTACCCGCTATCTCCGCGGGTGAGGTCACGGTCACGGTGACGTTCTCTCCGTCACGTGCGGCGTCCGCCGTGAATGCGGTCCCGTTTTCCGTCCACGATAAGCTCATTGACGAAAGCTCCTTCGGCACGTTTGCACGGCACGTACACGAAACAAAAACTGCGGCGAGAAGCACCGCGAATAATAAACAAAACCGTCTTTTCATAACACACCTCCGTCTTTAATCATATTCATACGGAGACGTATTTTTACCGGTTCATAATAATTTTACCAAAGCGTGCGCGTCCCTTCTTGATTCCGGCGCCGTTTTGGTGTATTATAATATAGTTAAGTATAACTTCAAAGGAGATTTCACCGTGGGTAACAAATTCATTCGATTCATGTCCGGCAGATACGGAGTCGACAAGCTGTACTGGTGGCTGTTCGGCTCGTCTCTGGTTTTGTTCGTGCTCCGCACGATTCTGCAGAGGGTGCCGGTGCTTCCGTATATTCTCTGGTCACTTGCCGTTATTCTCCTCGCATACGCGCTGTTCAGAGTGTTCTCGTCAAACAAAATGAAGCGTGCTGCCGAGAACAGAGCGTTCTGCGCCTTTCTCTCGAAAATCACCGCATATTTCAAGGTAACGCGCGACAGAATCAAATACCGCAAGACCGCGGTGTTCAGACGCTGCCCGCATTGCGGCTCGTGGCTGAAGCTGCCGAAAAAAGCCGGAGAACACACGGTAAAGTGCCCGCGCTGCTCCGAGCGTTTTGACGTAAAAATATAAGTAACGCCGTCGCGGTGAGCGGCGGATGCCTTCGCTCCGGCGTGGTCGGCGAGTGCATCCGCCGTGACCGCTGTCCGGCGTCGGTTTTATTATATTCCGCCGCGGCGGAAATAATTCACGCATTTTGGGAGTTCTTATGGCTGAAAACGCAGAAATAATCAGTGTCGGTACCGAGCTTCTGCTCGGCGATATCATCAACACCGACGCGGCGTATCTTGCACGTGAGCTCGCCGCTCTCGGCATAAACGTACACCGTCAGTGCGTCGTCGGAGACAACAGAGAGCGTCTTCTCTCCGCTCTCGGCGAGGCGTTTGAGCGTGCCGACACGGTGTTCCTCACCGGAGGGCTCGGACCCACCTGCGATGATATCACCCGCGAATGCACCGCGGAATTTTTCGGCCTTGAGCTTATATATCACGAGGACATTTTCGAGAGAATCCTCGCGAGAATGAAGAACATAGGCCGTGCGCAGGTCACCGAAAACAACAAGCGTCAGGCATACGTGCCCGAGGGTGCGGAGATTATGTACAACGACGCGGGTACGGCTCCCGGCCTCATCGTACACGGAGACGGCGGCAAGACTGCGTTTCTGCTGCCCGGTCCCCCGCACGAATTTGAAAAAATGGCGAGCGAGCAGGTGCTCCCGTATCTCGCGAAGGCGAGCGGGCGCGTGCTCGTATCGCGCAACGTATATCTGTACGGCATAGGAGAATCCCGCGCCGAGGACATTCTGCGTCCGCTGATGGATGCGAAAAACCCTACCGTTGCTCCGTACTGCGGCACCGGCGAGGTTAGAATCCGCGTGACGGCTTCGGCAGAGACCGAGGACGCCGCCGCGGAGATGTGCGAACGCACGGTTGAAGAGATACGTGCAAGCGAGGCGGGACGTTACGTCTACGCCGTGCTCGGCGAGGTAAACCCCGCCGACGGCTGTGCCGCCGCCGTAACTCTCGTACGCGAGTTCGCAGAGAGAGGAATGACCGTTTCTTTTGCCGAAAGCTGCACCGGAGGACTTGCCGCAAAGTGTGTGACCGACGTGGCGGGTGCCTCGGCGGTATTTTACGGAAGCGCGGTCACTTATGCAGAATCCGCAAAACAAAAAATCATCGGCGTCAGCGCCGATACGCTTGAAAAGTACGGTGCGGTTTCCGAGGAATGCGCCGCAGAGATGGCGGCGGGTGCGAGAGAGGCGTTCGGGACGGACGTTGCCGTCTCCGTTACGGGACTTGCGGGTCCCGGAGGCGACGGAGTGCACGAATGCGGCTTCGTCTGCTTCGGCATCGCGTCGGCGAGAGGCGTGCGTACCCTCTCCGTAAGCTTCGGCAACAGA
>JAZUGD010000303.1:0-13441 GCA_045641025.1 Eubacteriales bacterium | reverse complement strand
TTCATTTATCCCGGCTACACCTACAAGGCGGTGGACGCGCTGATCACCAACTTCCATCTGCCCGGCTCGACGCTTCTGATGCTGGTCTCCGCGCTGATGGGGCGGGAGAACGCGCTGAAGGTCTACAACGAAGCCGTGCGGCTGGAGTACCGCTTCTTCTCGTTCGGCGACGCCATGTTTATTGAGTGACACTAAAAACGGTTTTGCTCCATAGTTAAAAAATATTCATTACCAATCGGTATGCCGGATTTGCCGATTGGTAATGTTTTTCATTTACACAAACAGTCGTTTTATGATAAAACAATTTACGAATTGCTTATTGACAGCATCACGATACCGTGATATAATATGGATACAGAAAATATGGAGGTACGGCAATGCCTGTATTATCAAGATTTTACGGAATCATAATAAGAATGTATTTTTTGCAGAAAGAACACAATCCGCCCCATATTCATGCAATATATAATGAAGATATGGCGGCAATTGATTTTATAACGGGAAACGTTTTAGAGGGATATTTACCGCCGAAGGCATTGGCACTTGTACAGGAATGGATTGCACTGCACCGTGACGAATTAACGGAAGTCTGGGAAACACAGAACTTCAAGAATATTGCACCGCTTGAATAAGATAAGTGAGGGGACACAAATGTTTCATAAAATCAAAAGTGTAGTACCGCTTTCCGATTACAGGCTGAGCGTTACGTTTGCAGAGGGCGTAACCAAAATTTACGACGTTGCTCCGTTGTTTGATGAAATACCCGCTTTCAATAATTTAACGCTGACTCCCGGGGTGTTTGCCGACGTATACGTTGACGTCGGCGGTCACGGTATTATATGGAATGATGAGCTCGATTTATCCTGCGATGAGCTTTGGGATAACGGTCATAAAATTGATACTCAGTTTGACGGACTTATGTCTTTCGGTGATGCTTCGGAGTTGTGGGGGCTCAGCGAGAGTACGCTCAGAAAAGCAGTCGAATACGGCAAACTGAAAAACGGTGTTGACGTATGCAAATTCGGTAAACAATGGGTCGTATCTGCCGAAGCCATGCAGAGGGAATACGGTCAAAATCGGCACAGGATATAAAACCATTCAACAAAAATCGAACAGCGGCATAAACTGCTGCGTAACGGAGTTATTATGACGAAAATTCTTGCAGTTGCGGGACCGACGGCTTCGGGCAAGACCGCTCTTTCGGTTGAGCTTGCTCTCCGCCTCGGCGGAGAAGTTGTCTCCTTTGACTCAATGCAGGTGTACCGCGACCTCAGCATCGGTACGGCGAAGCCGGACGAGGACGAGAGACGCGGTGTGCCGCACCATCTTTTCGACCTGCTCGACGCGGGAGAGGAATTCTCCTGCGCCGATTTTTGTGCCGCCGCAAGACCCGTTATCGCCGATATTTCGTCCCGCGGCAAGCTGCCGATTCTCGTAGGCGGTACGGGGCTGTACCTTGATTCTCTTCTCGCGGGCGACGGACTGTCGACTGCGGGTGCGGACGAAAAAATCCGTGAAAAATACGAGGCGTATGCACGGGAGAACGGAAGCACGGCACTTCATTCCCTGCTTCGCTCGGTAGACCCGGCAAGCGCCGACGCGATACACGAGAACAACGTGAAGCGCGTCATACGCGCGCTTGAGATATACGACCTCACGGGAGTCACCAAATCCGAATGGGACGAACGCTCGAAGAACGTACCGAAGGAATACGACTGCACGACGGTAATAATTGAATATGAAGACCGCGAGACGCTTTACTCACGCATTGAGCGCAGAGTTGACGCCATGTTCGACGCGGGGCTTGAGAAGGAAGCGCGTATGCTGTGGGACAAAGGCCTTCTCACGGGAGGCAGCGGAGTTTCTCAGGCGATAGGATATAAGGAATTCGTCCCGTATTTCACGGGAGAGGGCACGCTTGACGACGTGAGAGAACAGATAGTGCTCTCGACGCGTCATTACGCGAAGCGGCAGATAACGTGGTTTGCAAGAAACAAAAACGCCGTCCGCGTTTACGCCGACGGCAAGGACGTCTCATCCCTCGCGGATGAGGTCATGGAGATAATCAGGTGAAGATTTATTTTCTCCCTACGGTATGGAGCGATGCCGAGCTTCTTGAGTCGGACGGACACTTCGCGCTCGTTGATACGGGCGGAGGCCCGTGGCACGACGAGCTGCTCCGCCGCACTCTCGCGGACGCGGGAGCGGACAGGCTCGATTTTATACTGCTGACGCATTTTCACCCCGACCATTACGGTTGTCTTGAAATGCTCGTACGCGAATACGACGTAGGCACCGTATATTTCAAAAGCTACAGCGGAGTCACGAAAACCGACGGCAACGGTAACGACGCCGACGACGCGGAGCGAGCCGCGGAAACGGAGCGCTGCCGTGCGCTTCGCGCGTTTTGCGCGGAGCATTCGCACGTGGTTGACGTTGAAGGACTCGATTCGGTTTCGCTCGGCGGAACCGTCATCAAGCTTTATAACAGCAAAGATACCGTGCGCGAGGTATATGAGGACGCGGAAAGCGAACTTTATCACAAATTCGTCTGCAACGAAAACCAGAACTCCCTTGCGGCGTTCTTTGAGACGTGCGGACGCACCGTGCTTCTTGCGGGCGACGTGACGGATATTGCTTTCCCCCATCCTGCGATAAACATGATGAATACGGGGATTGCGCGCAGTATAGGGAAACATATTGACATTTATAAGGCACCGCACCACGGTTACGGAGTTGGCTCGCCCGAGGCACTCGCGATTTACTCCCCGTCGTACGTTTACGTGACGAACAACGAGTGGACGGTAACGGGAAACACGTCGTCGGTTGACGATATTAAGTCAGCCTCGCCCGATGCGGAGATTTATTTCGCGTCGTCCGGCGGCATGGTATTTGAGATAAAAGAAAACGGAAACATAGAAAAAGCCCTCATGTGAGGGCTTTTTCTATCGCAGAACGCAGAACGAAGAGTGCAGAACTATTGAGAAAACCGTTCGGGTAAACCGAACGGTTTTTCATTTAGAATTCAGGTGTATATTTTGCGGATGCGGAGTCCTTGTCCTGAGCGTAACCGTCAAACCCCATGCTTATCGCGGCGTCGAGCACGTAGTTGTATTCAAACGAGGTGACGCGTCGGCGCAGCTCGGGATATGCGGCGGGCACGAAATCGGGCGTGAACTGACTCATAAGGCTGAGCACGATTTTATCGGTCGGTACGGTTTCGGCTACCGCCTCGAGCGCTTTTACGGAATCGCGTCTGCCGCCCGGCAGAACGAGGTGGCGGAGCACGATACCGTGCCTGATTATTCCGTCGTCCCCTATCATAACGTCCCCGGCAAGCGCGTACATTTCGCGGAGTGCCGCTTTTGCCGTTTCGGTGTAATCGGGCGCGTGAGAATATTTTTCTCCGAATTCGGGAGTGCCGTATTTGAAGTCGGTGAGGAACACGTCCGCCTTATCCATATACCGTCTCACGGTTTCGGGACGCTCATACCCGCCGATATTGTAAACGACGGGGATTTTTATTTTTGCAAGGGTCAGCGCTTCCCTTACCTGCGGCGCATAATGCGACGGGGTGACGAGGTCGAGCGTGCACGCGCCGTCCGCCTCGAGTTTTTCAAACTCTTCTGCGAGACGGGCAGGCGTCATTTCCGTCCCCTGCGCGTCACGCGTGCTTATATCGCGGTTCTGGCAGTATATGCATCCGAGAGAGCAGCCCGAGAAAAAGACCGTTCCCGCGCCTCTCTCGCCGCCTATACACGGCTCCTCGAAGCGGTGAATCATAATTTTCGATACTCGCGCGAGAGCACCGCCTCCGCAGAGGCCCGCACCCGTACGTCTGTCCGCTCCGCAGAGACGCGGGCAGAGGTCACAGCTTTCGGGGTAGCTCATATTATAAGGCACCCTATCTGATATACGAGAAGTGCCACGACATATGCGACTGCAAGCTGCATCACGACGGCACCGCACGCCTTTGAGGTTGACTTCATTTCGTTGCGCATGGCGGCGAAGGTTGCGGCACACGGCACGTAAAGCAGAACGAACAGCATAAGGCAGTACGCGTTAAGCGCGGTAAAGCCCTGAGCCGAGAGCTGCTCGACCAGCGGCACCGACGTGCCGTAAAGCATGAAGAGACCCGATACAACGAGCTCCTTTGCGGCAATACCGCAAATGAGCGCAACGGCAATCTGCCAGAACCCGAGTCCTGCGGGAGCGAGTACCGGCTCGAGGAAGCGGCCGACGTATGCGGCGAAGCTCTCCGAGGGGGTATCAGCCATACCCGAGGGACCTATATTCATAATAAACCACAGCACGACGGACGCAAGGAATATGACCGTACCCGCCTTGGTGAGGAAGTCCTTAAGCTTTTCCCATACGTAGAGCGCAACCGTGCGTGCGGAGGGAATCTTATATTCGGGCAGCTCGATGAGAAGCGAGTTTTCGGTATCTCCCGCCTTGGTGACGAGTTGTGATATCTTGGCGACGATTATCGCAACGACGAAGCCCGCAACGTACATTGATAGTGCGGCGAGAGTGGCATACTTACCGAAGAACATACCCGAGAGGAGCACGTAAACCGGCAGACGCGCACTGCACGACATAAACGGAGTCACGAGCATCGTTCTCATTCTGTCACGCGGGTTTTCAAGCGCACGGGACGCCATGATAGCCGGAACTGTACAGCCGAAGCCGAGCAGAAGCGGTATGAACGCACGACCCGAAAGACCTATCTTCGACATAAGCGAGTCCATGACGAAGGCAACGCGGGACATATATCCGCTGTCCTCGAGGAACGCAAGTGCGAGGAACAGAATTGCGATGTTCGGAATAAATTCGAGTATTCCGCCGACGCCGGCGATAATGCCGTCAACGATAAGAGACACGAGAAAATCGGACGTGCCTATCGCAGTAAGCCCCGACGTTACCGCGGACGAAAGCCAGCCGAGCGCGGCCTCGATTCCGCCCGCAAGGAAGTTGCCGACGGTAAAGGTGAGCGTGAACACGAGCGCCATTATCGCAAAGAACACGGGCACGCCGAGCACGGGATGTGCGAGCACGCTGTCGACTCTGTCGGTGACGGCACTTCTCTTATCTTTATTTACGAGACATTCGTCGACTATCTCGCCGATGAAATCGTATCTCTGCGAGGCAAGCGTATTTTCAAGCGACTCGGGTGCGACGTCATCGAGCTTTACTTTGATTTTTTCGCACATCTCGGAGTCGTGCTCGAGAAGCTTTATCGCCGCGTAGCGCAGATTACGTTCGTCGGGATATGCCTCCGATATGCGGAGCATAAGCGTGTCGATTTTGTCCTCGATATCGTCTGAGTACACCATGACGGTGTCCTTGTGGTGGTCGTGCACGTGAGTCGATTCGGCTGCATGATGGTGCTCCGTGGGCACGGCGGCGCTGCCCTTATGGTGAGACGCGGCGTGCATCAGCACCTCGAGTCCCATGCCACTGCGACCCGATACCGGAATTGCCGGAATACCGAGCATTTCGGGGAGGCGGTGAAGGTCAAGCTCCATACGTCTCTTGGTGACTATATCCATCATGTTGAGCGCAAGGACTACGGGACGCCCGAGCTCGATGAGCTGAAGAGTCAGATATAAATTTCTCTCAAGCGACGACGCGTCGACGACGTTAATTATTACGTCCGCACCGCTGCCGCCGTCCTCACCGAGGATGAAACGGCGGGAAAGCTTTTCCTCCATCGTGTAGGAGGTAAGGCTGTACGTTCCCGGCAGGTCGACGAGCGTGTACTCCTCGTCGTGGAAACGGAAAACGCCCTCCTTCTTTTCGACGGTTACGCCCGGCCAGTTTGCCACTTTGAGGTTGGCTCCGGTGTACGCGTTGAAAAGAGTCGTCTTGCCGCAGTTGGGGTTGCCGACGAAGGCAAGCGTGAGTTTATCGTTAGTTTTTGCTTCCATCGTCGCCTCCCGTAACGAAAATACCCTCGGCAATTTTACGTCCTACGGCGTAGCGGACCCCGCGCACCTTTATAATCATTGCGCCGCGTCTTCTTCGCCTGAGAACGCTGACGGACGTACCGTCAGTCATGCCGAGGATAAACAGTCTTCTTTTTGTATCTTCCGACAGAGAGATCGTACTGACACGTACGTCTCCCCCTGCCGCAATATCGCAAAGTCTCATTATGTAAACCGTACCTTATTCCATAAAAAGCGCGGTGCACCGTACGGTGCACCGCTTTTCATCAATTATTCAGCTTCTTCGCAGAGGCAGTCGCCGCATTCGGGTATGGGAGTTTCCTCATCCTCGAAGCATCCGTCCTCACAGAGGTCGCAGTCTCCGTCGCACTCGAACTCAACCTTGAAGTGCTTCTTAAAGTAAGAATAGAGAGCGAGAAGCGCGCCTGCGATGAGCGCGAGCACTCCGATGGTTATGCAAACAACCTTGACAACCGAATCCTTTTCGTACTTTTTCATTTATATGTCTCCTTTCGGCAATCGGGAATACCCTTTTTTCATATTATTACCGCGTAAGCCGTTCGCAATTCCGCATGCGAATCCTTTCCGCAAATAAATTGTAACATATTATTTGCGTTCAGTCAAGAGACAAAATGAGGTTTTTTGAAAATCAGCCGACGGACTCGACAATAAGACGCGCATACTTTTCGCACGCTTCTTCCTTGCGGATGCCGTGGAACTCGTCGTCTACGGTTTCGAGAGTGACTCTCTTCCCCGCCGCACGCAGAGCGGCATACATCGGGAGAGCGTTGTCCTCGTAGATGACCTGCGGGTCCTTCGAGTTGTGGAAAATATGGTAGTCCGCATCCGGCAGCTTATCTGCAAGAAGCACGGGAGAATGCTCGCGGAGAGACTCTTCCATATCGCCCTCCTCGTAGTATGCCGAGTAAGCACTGCGGTAAGTGTACGGGAAGGCTTTAAGGTGCTTGTGAAGGTCGGTAACTCCGCAGTCGGAGAAGCATGCCTTTACGTTAAAGCAGGTCCTTGCGGCGAAGTTGTACGACTCAAGCCCGCCCATGCTCGTACCCGCGGTTACGACCGGGACGTTATTCGGAAGATTATATCTCTCGCAGACCACCTCGATAAGACGCTCGCATATATCGAACGTCTGATAGTTCATCCACGACCACGGATTCGTGTACGGGTGGATGCAGACCACGCCGTGCTCCCCGAGGTATTTGGATTTTTCGTCCGCTGCAGGTACGTAGCCCGTGAAATTGAGGCCGAAAAAGTCAATGCATATTCCGCGAACGTCACCGCTCACTACGTCGTCGTTCGTGTAACCGAACCAGTCGAGGTTTTCGTTATTTATAATAAATCTGTTACCGTTCATTTTCTCTTGTCAATATAATCGCATGCGGCAAGTGCGGCAACCGCGCCGTCTGCTGCGGCGGTCGTCACCTGCCTGATTCTTTTCGTTCTGCAGTCACCCGCTACGAACACGCCGGACTCGCGGGTCGTGCAGTCCTCACCCGCCTCGGCGTAGCCTCTCGCGTCAAGCCCGATGAGCGACGCGAACGGCTCGTTCTGCGGTACGAGACCTACGGCAAGGAAGACGCCGTCAACGTCGATTTTCGTGACGGTACCGTCCGCTTCCTTCTTTACGTTAATACCGGTAACCTCGCCGTCTCCGATATACGAATCAAGCACCGTTCCGGTGATGATTTCGACGTTTTCCTTCGCGCGGAGCTGGTTCTGCAGCATCTCCTCGCCGGTGAGAAAGTCGAGATTCTGTACCACGTAGACCTTCTTCGCAAGGTCGGAGAGGAGAAGTGCTTCCTGAAGTGCGGAGTTTCCGCCGCCTACCACGGCTACGGTTTTGCCCATATAGAACGCGCCGTCGCATACGGCACAGAAGGAGATACCGTTGCCGATGAGCTCACCCTCCCCGGGAAGTCCGAGCACACGGTGACGCGCGCCCGTGGCGATGATGACCGCACCGCAGGTATAGTCGCCGCCGTCGGTCGATACGGTGAAGCCTTCACCGTTCTTTGCCACACCCGTGACCTCGCACATATCGAAGTCTGCGCCCTGATCCATCACCTGATCGACGAGCTTTTCGGAAAATTCGTTGCCCGAAACGACGCCCGCACCGGGAATGTTTTCAACCTTCGGGGAGAAGGTTATCTGCCCGCCGAAGGTTTCCTTCTCGAGGACGAGCACGGTTTTATTTGCCCTACGTGAGTAGAGCGCGGCGGTCAGCCCCGCAGGACCGCCGCCGACGATAATTATATCATACGCTCTGTTGTTCATACGTTAAGATATTTCTTTATATCAGATACTCCGGTGTACTTCTCTACACCGTCAGCCTTTGCGATAACGAGGGTAGGTGCCTGCTTTACGCCGAACGCCTCTGCCATTTCGGGTACCTCGTTTGCGTACTTCTTTTCATATGCTACACCTGCCTTATCGAGGATGGAGCATGCAATCTTGCAGTTCGGGCAGGTGGGAGTTGCGAAGAGGAAGGTTCCTACCATAGCGTCGTTCTTTTCGTCTGCCACTACGGTGAGAGCGTCAGCCGCTTCCTCACGTACGGGTCCCGTGTGAGTCAGGTGAGAGTTGCCGATGTTGTAGGTACGTCTGTCCTTGTACTCCTGAGCCTTACCGTCGTTCCAGTTCTGTACGGGTCTGTAATAACCGGTGATACGGCTGTAAACCTCGGTTACGCCGCCGCACTCGGGGCAGGTGAAGTGCTCGCCCGCGATGTATCCGTGATCCTTACAGATGGAGTACGTGGGAGACATCGTGTAGTACGGGAGCTTGTAGTTCTCGGCAATCTTGCGCACGAGCTCTGCGGCTGCCTTCCAGTCGGGAAGCTTCTCGCCGAGGAACGCGTGGAATACGGTGCCGGAGGTGTAAAGAGTCTGAAGCTCGTCCTGAATGTCGAGCGCCGTGAAGATATCCTCGGTGAAGCCGACAGGCAGGTGAGACGAGTTGGTGTAGTAAGGAGTGTCGTTTTCCTTCTTTGCGGCGGTGATGATGCCCGGGTAATGCTTGAGGTCATGCTTTGCAAGACGGAACGCGGTGGACTCTGCGGGAGTTGCCTCGAGGTTGTAGAGATCACCGTACTGTTCCTGATAGTCGGAGAGGCGCTCTCTCATGTGGTTGAGCACTCTCTTCGAGAATTCCTGAGTCTCGGGATGAGTCATGTCCTTGCCGATCCACTTGGCGTTGAGGCCCGCCTCGTTCATGCCGACGAGACCGATGGTCGAGAAGTGGTTGTTGAAGGTGCCGAGGTAACGCTTGGTGTACGGATAGAGTCCGTTATCGAGAAGCTTGGTGATAACCTCTCTCTTTACGTGGAGAGAACGTGCGGAGATGTCCATCATCTTGTCGAGACGGGCGAAGGACTCGTCCTCGTTCTCGGACAGGAACGCGATACGCGGCATATTGGTGGTAACGACGCCGGTGGAGCCGGTGCTCTCGCCGGAGCCGAAGTATCCGCCGGACTTCTTGCGGAGCTCACGAAGGTCGAGACGGAGACGGCAGCACATACTGCGCACGTCGCTGGGCTCCATGTCGCTGTTGATGTAGTTGGAGAAGTAAGGAGTACCGTACTTTGCGGTCATCTCGAAGAGAAGACGGTTGTTTTCGGTATCCGACCAGTCGAAGTCTCTCGTGATGGAGTAGGTGGGGATGGGGTACTGGAAGCCGCGGCCGTTGGCATCGCCCTCAATCATGAGCTCGATGAACGCACGGTTGACCATGTCCATCTCTTTCTTACAGTCTTTATACTTGAAGTCCATTTCCTTGCCGCCGACGATTGCGTTCAGTTCGGCAAGGTCCGCGGGAACGGTCCAGTCAAGCGTGATGTTGGTGAACGGAGACTGAGTACCCCAGCGGGAAGGAGTGTTTACACCGTAGATGAAGCTCTGAATGCACTGCTTTACTTCCTTGTAAGGAAGATTGTCAACCTTTACGAAGGGAGCGAGGTAGGTATCGAACGAGGAGAATGCCTGAGCGCCCGCCCACTCGTTCTGCATGATACCGAGGAAGTTGACCATCTGGTTGCAGAGGGTGGAAAGGTGGGATGCGGGTGCGGAGGTAATCTTGCCGGGCACGCCGCCGAGACCGTCGGTGATGAGCTGCTTGAGAGACCAGCCTGCACAGTATCCGGTCAGCATGGAAAGGTCGTGAATGTGGATATCGGCGTCTCTGTGAGCGTTTGCGATTTCGTCATCGTAAACCTCGGAGAGCCAGTAGTTGGCGGTAACGGAGCCGGAGTTCGAGAGAATGAGACCGCCGACGGAATAGGTGACGGTGGAGTTCTCTTTAACTCTCCAGTCGTTGATTTTAAGATAGTTGTCGACTACGGACTTGTAGTCGAGCATGGTAGCGTTGACCGCACGGAGCTTTTCGTGCTGTCTTCTGTAGAGGATGTAAGCCTTTGCGACCTCCTCGTAGCCTGCTCTTGCAAGGACGCTCTCAACGCTGTCCTGAATGTTCTCTACGGAAACGACGCCGCCCTTTACCTTGGGAGCATAGTCGGCGGTTACCTTGAGAACGAGAAAATCAATGGTATCGGGATGATACTCGGTTTCGCACGCGTCGAACGCGGACAGGATGGCACTCTTGATTTTGTCAAGATTAAAATCAACGATTTTGCCGTCTCTTTTAAGAACTCTGTACATGTTTTACTCCATTCTGCCGCGGTGCGGCACATAATTTATAAAGTCAGGTGCGGCGTGGCTGCTGCCGATGGTGCCGCAAAAATCGCAAAATACCCCTATTGAGTATCCGACCGTGAAAGATTATACCATTATTTTGTGTCGTTGTCAACACAAAAACACAATATATTGTGGAATATTTAAAAAAATCCGCAAACGCCCGAAATTCGGGCTTTTGTGGTATTTTAGACATTTTTCGATTATCGGACGAGTGCGTCAGACCCCTCTGACGGACGCAAATTCGACGTATGCCGAAGCGGTTTTTGCCGCTTCCTCAAGCGTTTTCTTGGGGAGCGCGGACAGTCCGTCGGCGTGAAGCACGTCGCCGCTGTCGATGTACGACTGAAGGAAATAACGCTTCGCTCCGCGGATCCATTTTGCTATTGCTTCTATATCGTCGGGAGCATGGTAAGGAGAGACGACGGTAGTGCGGAATTCGTACTCGACGGGGGAAGTGAGCAGGTACTCCACCGTTTCTTCAATCGGAGAAATATCAAAATTCTTTACCCCGACCGTTTCGGCGTACTTCTCTTTTGAGTTTTTGACGTCCACGGCGACGTAGTCGACAAGCCCCGCCTCGACTATTTCGCGCAGTCTCGACGGAAAGGTGCCGTTGGTATCGAGCTTGACGAGATAGCCTGTCTCCTTGATTTTTGCAAGCAGGTCGGCGGTCTCACGGTGAAGCAGCGGCTCACCGCCGGTTACGGCGACACCGTCGAGGATGCCGTGTCTCTTTGAGAGGAATGCGAGAAGCTCGTCCTCGCTCATGAACTCCTCCGCACCCGTGATGAGAGAGGTATTATGACAGAACGGACAGCGCAGATTGCACCCTCCGGTAAAAACGGTACACGCAACGTGACCGGGATAATCAAGAAGCGTCAGCTTCTGCAGACCGCATATTTTCATAAACTACCTCCCGATTTTTTATGATTATATCACATTCCCCGTTCTCTTTCAAGCGGTTTTGTTTTATTGACACGGAGAGAGGTTTGTGGTAAAATGTGAAAAGAATAATATAAAGGAAGGTTTCACCATGTCAAAGTCACCGAAAGCCTTAAAATTTGCATCCGTCATTCTTTGTCTCGCCATGCTTCTCGCCTCGTGCGCGTCCGTATCGGACGGCGGAGACGCGACTGCGGACGCAAGCGATATTCCCGCGACGGAGGCAACGACCGCGGCGACGACCGTGGCTGAAACCGAGGATGAGGAAGAAATGAAAACTTATACCGTAAAAACCTTTGAATCAAAAGACGCGATTGACTGGGATGCCGTACCCGGCGCGAAGGTCAACAATTACAGATGGGTCGAGTGCAGAGAGTTCGACACCACCGCGAAGCTCGTTTACGTCAAGGGCTTCGGCTTCGTCTGCAAGATGACCTGCCTTGAGTCGAACCCCGTTGCGACCTACACGGTAAACGACGACCCCGTATGCCTTGACAGCTGCATGGAGTTCTTCGCATGCTACGCCGGCGACGGTTACCTCAACATCGAGGCAAACTCGATAGGTACCACCTGCATACAGTTCGGTGAGTCCAGAGCGAACCGCGTTTCTCTGCGCCGCCGCTTCAAGGAGCCCTTCGTCGTAACTCCCGAGGTTAAGGCCGACGAGTGGTCTCTCACGATGGAGATTCCGCTTGACAAGCTCCGCTCCCTCTACGGCGAGCACGTGACCGACGAGCTGTTCGTCTCCGGCTATTCCTTCACCGGCAACTTCTACAAGACCGGCGGAGCGGTTGAGACCGGCAACGAGCACTACGGCATGTGGAACGTAGTCGGAACCGAGAACCCCGACTTCCATCAGCCCCCGTATTTCGGCACGTTCGTAATCGAATAAAACATATAATAAAGGAAAACAGTGAAAGGAGGAGAGAGCCGTGCGTCTGAGCGTACATTCACCCGTCACGCGTATTCCCGGTGTCGGCGATAAGCGCGCTGAAGCGCTTGCCAAGCTCGGGATTCTGACCGTGCGCGACCTCCTCTACCATTTTCCGCGGGGATACCAGAACAGAGGCGCGACAATCTCCCTCGCCGACGCGGTACGCAGAGGCGACGCGGGGCTTCCCTCGTCTGTGCTTCTGACCGTTTCGACTCCCGCAAACGCCCGCATGATACGCCGAGGCATGACGATTATCCGTGCGAAAGCGGTTGAAACCGACTACCCGGACAGTACCCTGCGCGCCGAGCTGACGTTTTTCAATCAGACTTATCTTAAAGATAAGCTTATGGTCGGTCAGCCGCTCCGCGTATGGGGCAAGTTCAAAAAAGAGGGCGACAGTAAGATTTGCAAAATCTCGTCGCCGATATGTGAATTCTATTCGTACTCCTCGTCTCTCGTGCCGATAGTTCCGGTTTATCCGCTCGGCGCGGGACTCAAGACGGGATTTATAACCAAGCTTATAGCCTATGCGCTTGAGGCGGAGGACCTTGACTCTCTCGACGTGCTTCCCACACCGGTGAGAGAGAAAAACTCTCTTCTGCCCGTGTCCGAGGCTCTGCGCCTCATTCACCGTCCGGCAACGACGGACGATATCGACGACGCGCGCAGACGCTTCGCGTTTGACGATATATTCGTAACCACTGCGGCACTCGCATTCTCCGGTACTCACCGCCCGACGGGCGGCGCCACACCGATGCGGTGCCCCGATATAAACCGTTTTCTCGCTGCTCTTCCCTTCAGCCTTACCGGATGTCAGGACAGAGCGGTACGCGATATCATCGCAGACCTGTCGTCCTCCCGTCCGATGAAGCGAATGATTTCGGGCGACGTGGGAAGCGGCAAGACGGCGG
>JAZUGD010000302.1:0-3299 GCA_045641025.1 Eubacteriales bacterium | reverse complement strand
CGGTTTCTGCGGATGTTTCTTCCGCAGCGGTTTCCGGGGCCGCTTCCTCGGTCACGGGCGCCGGTTCCGGCTCCGGTGTTTCTTCAAGCACGGGTGCCTTGCTTACGTAAACGTAATCGGCGGGTGAATATTTTATTTCGTCCCCGTTAATCAGAACCGCGGACGAAATATACGCCGAACACCCTTCGACGGTGTGGCCCTCGGGTACCTTAAAGCTGAAGGAAACGTATTCCTTCGTGTTTATGTTTTCACGGTTGTAAACGAAGTTAAAAAAGGGTGTCTTGTCTTCCTCGTCGGTTATCGGTTTGTTCGAAAATCTTCCGCTCATTACGAAAGACTTAAGCGGGAAAACGAGGGCTCGCTTTATGACAAACCTTACGACGGCGGTGCCGTCTTCCTTTTCCACAAGAGTGACGGTCTCCACGCTTGCCGGCGGAAACATGTCTTCCGGAAGCGCAGGTACGTCAAAAAACGTGTATTTATTGTTATCCTGATTCATATTAAGCCTCAAACGTTTCCGTCACTGTTCTGATGCGATAAGCGGTATATTGTCGATGGGATGGTCCGTCGGCAGATAGTACTTCGTGTTTACGTCCTGGAAATGCCACCATTCCGAATTGATGTACGTAAATCCGCACGCCGTCATTACGTTAAGCATATAGTCCATGTTCTTGCGGGCTTCCTCGCTCATCTCTTTGCTGTCTCTTGCGGAAGCCTCGGTGAACGTGTGCATCGGTGTCGGCATTTCAAGCTCTTTTCCGTCAGGGCCTATAAGGCTCATGTCTATCGCGGTACCGCGGTCATGTACGCCGCCCATACCGATTGAGGGGTCTGCGACCCATTTATGCACGCGGACGACGTCGAACCAGCGCTGCTGTACGCTCGTGGGTCTGTACGCGTCGTAGATGACTACCGTGTATCCGTCGGCCTTGAACGTATTTATCGCCTGTCTCAGCTTGGGGAGGATATCGTACTGAAGCATGCAGATGTTTGAGGAGTAGAAGGGCTCGTGGATGGACGTGTCGTTCGTCGAAAGCTTCATTGATACCTTGAGGTCGTACTGCGAGAGGTCTACGCCCTTGTTGCTCGTGCGCGTGGACTCGTATACCTTGAAGTATTTGCGTATGTCAACGAGATGCGAATACGCATCGACGTCCGTGCCCTCGTAGGTGTGGGCTCTGCCGTATTCTATCGGGAGCTCCGCATACATCGTGCAGTCGTCGTCGATGGCATGCATAAAGCCGTCCTTTGCGTAGCCGAGCTCTTCACCCGCCGACGTCGATACTATCATCCACGTGTCGTCGCCGGTATCGGTAAGCTTGATTACCTCGTCACGCTTGATGGTGACGCAGGGAGAGGCATCGCCTATATGAGCGTAGACAGGAATCTCGTCGAACGCACGCATCATGAACGACTCTTTTTCCACGCCGTAGTTGGGAGACTCTTCCCTCTCCTCGGTTTCTTCCATCACCGGGGTATCGGACGGGTCACCCGAGTCGAACGAAAGTCCGAGACTTCCGGCGAGATCGAAATCCGCGAACACCTTGTTCTTGACGTAGTACGAACCGTCGATTCTCGAACACGACGAGAGAAGCATAAGTGCCGCAAGTCCGGCACATACCATGCCCGCTCCTTTTTTAATCATTTAATTACCTCCCGGCTCCGAAGCCGTCCTATAATGAAAATATACGTCAGTCGTTTACGGCTCTTTCACCCGAGCCGATGAGGTCGCGCAGATTACGCTCCGCTATTTCGACTATGACCGTGTCGGCGGAGTACTGCGCAAGCAGGTCTATCCTGTACGGGTTCGCACGCTCGAATTTTACCTCTGAATACGTGCTCGCGGCGTAAGGAATAAGCGCGTTTGCAAACGAATCGCGGAATATGAGGAGTTTACCCTCCCCCGCTCCGCGGGTGCTTATCTGTAAATCCATCGGCGTGGAATATGCCGACGTGTAAATATATCGGTCGGTGAAATCGAACGTTACGTCGTCGTCGTACCTCACCTGACCCGGATACAGCTGAGAATCAAGGTCGCCCTCGAAATCGTTCACGTATACGGGCTCTCCGAAATCGGGAACCGTCTTCCCGACGAAATTCATGATTTCTTCGAACGCGTAAAGCGCGCCGAGCCCGTTCCAGTGGGTATCGCGCTTGTGATATACAAGCTCGTTTTCAGCCGCTTCCGCAAGAACGTTCCGCACGTCGACGTATGCGACTCCGCGTGCGTCAAGCTCGCCGAAAAGTCGGTCAAGGTCGGACGGGTTTTCGTTCTTTACGTATCTGCCCGGCATCTTGTCGGGGTATACCGTTGCTTTATTCGGTGCGGGAGCAAACACGAATTCGCTGCCGTGAGCCGCCGAATAATCGCTCAGCGCTTCAAGAGCGTCAGCCGCCGCTTTTATCTCCCCGTCCGTCATCGGGTCGGTGCCGGTAAACGAGGCTACCGTTTCCCCGAAGAAGAGGAAGTTGTCTTCCCCGACGACGACCTTGTCGTTGCCGGAGCGGAAAAGCTTTGCGCGAATATCGGAGAACAGGCTGACTACCTTGCTGCGATACGCAAAGGATTTTGAAAACCAGCTCTCAAGCTCGTCACCGAAGCCGTCGTTTATTTTACCGTCGGCGATGAGACGTGGCACGTCCCCCGCGCCCTCTGCGGCGGAGGAGGTACCCGGTATCAGCATGCCGAGTGAGAAAAACGCGCACGTGAGGAAGAATATCGCAGAGAACAAAATCGCAAGTATCTTTTTCATTCCCGCACCTCCTCAGAATATGTAATAGATGAACGGGTTGAACGTCGACGATACGAGCGCCATTACGCAAAGCGCGAACAGCGGCAGTGCCAGAACGTAGCCGACGGCTTCAACCGTTTTCGCTCCGCGATTCGTGCGGGAAAGCTTTTCCCTGACGTACGGAACTACCGGAAGCGAGAATATCACGCCGCATACGAGCACGACGCATGCCCACGGTGAGAAGTGAAGAAGAGCATCGGCAGATGCGGTGCCCCCCGAGAACATTCTTCCCATATAGGTGAATGCGGAGGTGACGCTCGGTGCGCGGAACATCACGAAGCCGAGCAGGACGGCAAGAAGCGTATATATACGCGTGAGAGGACGAAGCGCACGCTTTTCGCAGATGCGCTCAAAGCCCGTAAGCTGCTCGAACATCATAAGCAGTCCGTGCCAGAGTCCCCAGACGATATAGGTGAAGTTTGCACCGTGCCAGAGCCCGGTGAGGAAGAAGACGAACAGACGGTTGAACACGGTGCGCGCCTTTCCCTTACGGTTTCCGCCGAGAGG
>JAZUGD010000301.1:0-4858 GCA_045641025.1 Eubacteriales bacterium | reverse complement strand
CGAACGGTTTTTTCCATAACTCTGCGCTCTGCGTTCTGCGTTCTGAACTGAAAAACCCGCCCTTTCGGGCGGGTTTTCTTATTTCGTTAAATCAATTTCTCTGCCTTTTTCCTTCGCGTCGATGTCGAACCCGTAAATCATCTCAACGGGATGCGACGTTACCTCGTCGGTGTCGGGAAGAGGATATTCCTCGGGAGTTCTGCCGGCGAACATGCCGTACTTTCTCATGATGCGCAGGATGTTCGAGTACCGTGCCTGATATTCCGCCTTCTGCTCCGCGGTGCCGTGGAGCCAGTTCGTCAGGTACGTCGCCTGCAGGCCGAGGAAGTCGACGTGCGCGGTAAATCTCTCAATCTTCTGCTCGGTTGCGAGGTCGGGCGCGTGCTCCGTTGCCTTTGCCATAAGCTCGCGCATATACTCGTAATGCTGTGCGAAGTAGTCGCGGTCCAGCTCGTCGAACTCGAGGCTGTAGTTGTTCGTGAAGCAGCCGACGAGGTCGCCCGCCGTCTGGTACAGGTCGAGGTATTCCTTCATGTACGGTGCGGCGTCGCCGTAGACTATCATCAGGTATTCGTCGATGAGGTTATAGAACTCGTCCTCCGTGATGTCGGAGTTCCACATCATGCGGTAATAGAGGTAGCTCTTGAGCTCCTCGAAGCAGTAGCTTGCGGTGTAGTCACCCTCGGCGTAGAAGCCCTCGGCGCCGAGCGTTGCGTAGTACTTCATCTCATCGTATATCTCGTATACGTTCGGGCTCGGGAACAGGTGACCGTTGAAGGTCGTGCTGTAAGCCCAGATGTACAGGTGCTTCGTGACGGCAGCCCACGCCTCGATGTTCTCCTTTTCGGTCACGTTGTTGTAACCGAGCGTGGTTCTCGGATGGTTTGCGCATTCAAGCGAGCCCATCGGGTGGTTGTTGCAGCCCTGCACGCAGTAGTGCATGATAACGTTGTCGCGCGGGACGTTGACCGTCGGAGGCGTACGCGTGCGGTTGTAGCATATCGAATATACCATGATGCCGGGGAAACGCTCCGCCATCGCGTCGGCGGCGGCGTTGACGAACTTCATGTAAAGCTCGGTGAAGCCGATTTTGACTCTCGCCGTGTTGCAGTCGCGGCAGGAGCAGAAGTTCGTGTTATCGTTCATCGAGCAGGAAATCTGCGTAAGCTCGTAGCCGATTCTCTGTCCCCAGCCGATTCTCTCATTGAGGAGGTCGGTCATGCTCTCGATTACCTCCTCGAGCACGTCGGGGTCGGAGAGGCAGGGCTGATCCTGCGCGGTGCAGCCCTCAACCTGATACTCGAACGAGTGAGCGTGGTACCACGTCGTGCCGAGCGACCAGCCGTACTTATCGGAGTTCAGAACCGAGAACGACTCGTGTCCGTTGTGGCGGAGTGCGTCGAAGCAGGTGTTCGTCTTGCCGACGTGCGAACTGTAACGGTAGTCGTAGGTCGGGGTGACGTGCTTCGTATAGTCGGCAACGGAAACCTCGTCCGCCTCATAGACGTAGGTCACGTCGGAGGTGAGGAAGCGCCAGCCGAGCTTGTCCTCGAGCACGTCGTACGCGGCGTACATCGCGCCTCTCATGTTGCCGGCGACGATTTTGTAAAGACCGCGCTCAAGGGAGATATCGTAGGATTCACATCCGAGCTCGCCCGTGGTGAAGGGGTTGTCGCCCGTGGCGGTCGGGTCGGCGAGGATGGCAATCGCGTGCGGGTACGCCGCGCGGATTTCACCGTCGCTCATGTGAGAAAGACCGGTCACGTACTCGGTCGGGAGAGCTACGCCGCATTCCTTCTTCACGTATTTCGTGAGGATTTCGGCGCAGTATTTCATGTTTTCGGTAGCGGCTGCCCCGAAAGCGGTGTCACCGGTGTCGGCGGCGGGGAGCAGAATCACGTATTCGGATACGTCCGCGCCCGACAGAGTGATGCGTCCGACTCTCGGGCCGTCTCCGTCGGCATAAGCGAACTCGCCGGGAACGGTCGCATAGCTTATCGCGTAGCGGCGCACGGCGCGGTCAAGGCCTTCGTCGGTGCGGGCGAGAATAACGGCGTCCGTCGCGTTTGCGCGGATATAGAACCCGTCCTCGTTGAACGAGGAGAGGTCAACGCCGCAGCCGGAATCGGCACGGGCAACGGTGATGCTGCGCTTTACGGCTCCGTCGGTTTTTTCAAGACGGGAATCAAGCCACGCGGCGTACGTGTCGGCACCCGAGGAGGTAACTCCCGTGCCCGCCTCTTTGGCAGCACAGCCGGTTATGACACTCGCCGCAAACAGAACGGCGAGGAGAAGACAAAGTAAACGTTTCATTATAATAACCCTTTTATTAGTGAAGAGTTCAGTGGGGTTCGCCTAAGGCGAACGCCCGCAGAGTGCAGAGTTATGGTAAGTTTTGCTTCGCAAAACTAATTATTAAAAATGTGTATTGAAACTATGAGGCTATGCACTCACATAGAAGCATTCGGAATAATTATGAAAACCGCTTGCGGTTTTCTTCCGAAATTCTGCACTCTATACTCTACACTCTGCACTTTTTGACAAATCAAATTCATTGATTTGTCAAAAAAGGGCGTCCGGAGACGCCCTTTAATGTCAGTTAACAGGTTAAGCCTTGGGACCGAGAGTGATGCCCCAGTTTGCGATGTACTTGAGCAGAGTAGTTGCGTCGCTTACGGTGACCTTGCCGTCGCCGTTGGCATCCGCGTTGACTACGTTGTAGGTGGTACCGCCGATATCATAAACGGTGTTTCTGATAGTCTCGGTCATATCCCACTTTGCAAGTGCCTTGAGAAGTGCGGTTACGTCGGAAACGTTGATCTTACCGTCCATGTTGACGTCACCGTAGGTAACCTTCGGGAGCTCGACCTTTTCGGTCTTGCCGCAGGTCTGGCAGGTGTATTCGGTCTGGCCGGCCTTGCTGGTGCTTGCCTGTACGATAACCTCGCCGTCGTCCCATACGTGACCGGTAGCGGGAACCTCGTCGGAGGTGTAACGGTCGCCGCAGACGTCACAGATGTGACGGGTGTAGCCTGCGTTCTCACAGGTAGCGGAGATTACGAAGTCGGTGTAGGTGTGACCTGCAGCCTCTACCTCAGCGGTGGAGAGAACCTTGCGGCATGCTGCGCAGACGGTGTCTGCGGTACCGGCATCAAGGCAGGATGCAGCCTTGCGGGTTACGGTTTCGGTTTCGGTATGCTCGCAGACGATTACACCATCATCAGTCATGGAAACTGCTTCCGCAGTCGAGTTGACCTTGTAAACGTATGCAGCGCCGAAGCCCCAGATTTCGTTGCCGTAGTATTCGCTTTCATTGAAGGCAACGTTGCTGAATTCGGGATATATCTCGTCGGTATAATCGAATCCGCTGTAGGTACCGGGTTCGTAGAAGAAGCCCTGATCGGGTTTGAAGAAGGTGACAGCCATGTAAACGGCGGTTTCTTCACCTGCCGGGAAGTAGTAGGTACCGAAGTAAGGCTGCTCGGTGCCGTCAATGGCAATGAAGAGGATATCGTCGGCAGATGCGGGAGCAGCGCCGAGAACGTAAACGGAAGGAACTCCGATGCCCTCGAACGCCTTGGTCATAACCTTGGTGCAGGATGCGGGAAGCACTACGCAGCCGAGGTTAGCGTCGTTCCAGAATGCGCCGCCGCCGACGGTCTGAAGCTCGTTACCGAAGGAAACGGAGGTAAGAACGGGGCAGCCCCAGAAAGCGAAGCCCGCGATGGTGCGTACGCCTCTCATGACTACAACGGTGAGGCTCTCGCAGCCCGCGAAAGCGAACTCGCCGATTTCCTTAACGGTTGCGGATATTTCGATGAACTTGATGCCCGTGCCGTCGAACGCGTTGCGGCCGACTCTGACAACGGGATACTGGATGCCTTCGAATTCTACGAAGTCGGGAATTATAACCATGTCGTCGAATTCACCTGCACTCGCGGAATCGGAGTAGGTGTCCTTACCGACGACAGCGGTCATTGTATCGGTATTGATGGTGTAGTATACGCCGTAGATGGTATCCTTCTGATTTTCGTCGAGCTCATAAGCGAGCACACCGAACTCAGGTGTTTTGTAAGCGGGAGCATCCGCGGAAACGGATACTACGGCAACACAGGAAAGAACCGTAAGAACGGCGAGGACGGAAGCAAGAAATCTTTTCATGGTGTTTCCCCTTTTTACAGTATTCGCCCCGTCTGCAAAAATGCAGACAAAGACACTTATAATTCTGTAAGTGTATTATAACACAGTCAAGCACGGCTTTGCAAGGGGTTTCGTTAAAATTTTCGACATAAAGAAAATCAGCATTCGGTTTTCAGCATTCAGCATTCAGCATTGAGCATTCAGTGCCGGAACTTTCCGTCCGTGCACGGACTTGAGTTACAACGTAGGGAGTGGGTGTTCGCCTATGGCGAACCCCACTCCCGCCGTCCCCCGTCATCCCGAGGCATAACGGCATTGGCGGTAAACCGTGCAGGTCCACGCAGGAACGAACGATTCCGTCAAGGCGCGGGCAAAACGGCATTGACAGTAAACCGTGCAGGTCCACGCAGGGACGAACGATTCCGTCAAGGCGCGGGCAAAACGGCATTGACAGTAAACCGTGCAGGTCCACGCAGGGACAACGGGTTCCGTCATCCCGAGGCGCGGGTCATACATTTGGACGCAATTACTCCACGCCCCGTGGGGATCCGGAGCTGCAGTTTGGTATTCTTTATGGTGGTAAGCTGATAAACGGTTCGTGTTTGCTTGGTGGATTCAGTCTGTACTTGAGTACCTGCAAGCCCGACCACGCACATACTTGACTATAACCGTATCTCTTCGACGTAAAGAGATAGCGTCCGTACGTCCGGATCCCCAC
>JAZUGD010000300.1:0-1937 GCA_045641025.1 Eubacteriales bacterium | reverse complement strand
GGCACCGACGCACCGCCCAAGAAGACCGTTCCGCTCGATAACGTGCGCATATCCTACTGCATCTACGTCGGCGTTGACATCGCGTGCAGCCACCATT
Source organism: Eubacteriales bacterium (assembly GCA_045641025.1). GTDB lineage: Bacteria > Bacillota > Clostridia > Oscillospirales > CAG-272 > UMGS1312. The sequence goes on along the minus strand of JAZUGD010000300.1, from coordinate 1,840 downwards.
GCATCTCGGGTGCGGACTGTGACCCCGCCGCAGGCTATACCAACGTAAACTTCGCAAAGCAGCTTGACGGCTGGATTGCAATCTGCAAGAACCGCAACCTCGACGTATGGTACTATCCCTTCAACTGCTACGGCTGGGCGTTCCAGTCGCCGTACTTCACGACTCTGTACGACGACATGAAGTACCTCGTAGAATATGCGAAGGTCAACGGCATCATGTTCCACGCTAACAGCGCAACGGGCGGCACGCTCCATTCGCTGACCGTATATCTCGGTACGATTCTTGCATGGGACGCCTCCGTCACGCGTGAGGAATACTGGGAGTACATAGAGGAATGGTTTAATATCGTCTACGGCGATGCCGGACCCGACATGTACGAATACTTCTGCATGAACGAGAAGGCGGCGGAGACGACGGGCTGCTGGTGCGCGTTCCATTCTCCCAACACCGATAAGGTCGACAACGGCTACTACGCCGCACACTTCGACTACTGGTACAACCTCTTCGAGAACGCAAAGGACAAAGCCGATACTTCTCATCAGGCTCTTCTGGTTGAGCTTTACGAGTCCGGCATGCTCTATATGGAGCTCGGTATCACCTACGACGCACGCTATACGAACGGCACTCCCGAGGAGAGGGAAGAGTTCGCACGCCGCTACGAGGAGGCATACCGTATCTTCAAGGATAACCACCTCATGGTCTTCAACGACTTCGTGACGAGAGAGTACGTGCCCGACACGCTTGACCTCTCGCAGAGTCCGTTCGACTCGTGGTGTACAAGTTGGAGTAACTGACAATTACGGCGGACACCTAAAGGTGTCCGCCGAATTTCCGGAGACCGATATAATGAATTATAATTTCCGGCGCGGACTGCCCGCTATGGCAATCTGCTATCTTATATGGGGCTTTCAGCCTCTGTATTTCGCCATCGACGGCAAGGTCGATACGGTATTTCTTCTGCTCTGCCGCATAATATGGGCCGTTCCCGCGTGCCTTATCATACTGGCTCTGCAGCATAAGCTGCCCGCGCTTGTCGGGGTGTTCAGAAACAAAAAGACACTCGCGCGCGAGATACCCGCGTCGCTTCTTCTCCTTGCGGACTGGGCGATATATCTTTTCGCCGTCCGCTACGGCAGAATCATGGAAGTATCCATGGGGTACTACATAATGCCGCTCGTGATGATAATGTTCGGTGCGCTCGTCTTCCGTGAGAAGATAAGCGTATGGCATATTGCGGCGCTTGCCGTCGTAATCGTCGGCATTATTCTCAGCGCCGAGGGCTTCGGCAGGTTCCCGACGGTCACCATTGCTCTGTCGCTCTGCTTCGCCGTGTATTCCGCAATAAAGAAGGGCTCGGAGGACGATTCCATCGTGACCACCGCGGCGGAGATTCTCATGATGCTGCCGCTTGCCTTAATCGTTCTGGCGGTGTTCGGTGTGAAGGACGGCTGGTTTGACGGCATGACCGTGGGCAGGCAGGCGTTTCTTATGGGAAGCGGACTCGTTACCGCACTCCCGATGGTCTTCTTTGCGGTAGGAGTGAAATATATCCCGCTGTCACTTACGGGAATATTCCAGTACGTCTCCCCGTCTCTCGGCATTATATGCAGTCTTATCCTCGGTGAGAGCTTCTCACGCGAGAAATTAATCAGCTTCGCTTTTATCTGGCTCGGCGTCGTCATCTACTGTGTGTGCGAATTTTTAAGCACGCGAGGTACAAAGCGAACTGAAAAATAACGAAACAAATCCCTTCGGTGAGGTTCGGCGCGTGTTTATAAGGATGTTTTTTAAGCATTTTCATCACGCGCCGAAAACGAAATAAATCCCTGCCGGGATTTGT
>JAZUGD010000299.1:0-1687 GCA_045641025.1 Eubacteriales bacterium | reverse complement strand
GGGAAGCAATGCTTCCCGGCGCTTTTTCGCTCAAAAAAACAAACCCGCCGTGCCGTGTAAAGCGAGCGTAAGAAACCCTGCCCGAAGCAAGGTCGGTGTCCTCTCGCCGGCTTTTGCGCTCCCATCATCCGACGCGACCCGAGGTCACGCGGGAGGTCTGCTGGCCCGCCGCACGAAGTTCCGGACTCCGTAAATCTATTGTGGGTTTATAAACCCGCCCTATCACGTACAAAGCAGGAATGTTCTGTTTACAGTATATTCGTTTTCCCCGAAATTATTCCGCGTCGTAGTCGATATCGGCAAAGCCGTCCTCGAAAATATCGGCGATGCGGTCGAACTCGTCGTCGTCCTCGATGGTTACGAGGAATTCTTCACCGTTCTCGTCGGTAACGGACTTGAGCACGACGTACTCCTCGCCCTCTTCGTTGCCCTCGTCGTCAAGCGGAATCATGGCGTGATAAAGCACGCCGCCTTCCTCGCAGGTTGCTATTTCCTCAAACTGATGCTCTACTCCCTCTTCGTCGGTAAGAGTGTAAATTTCGGCATCAAACATTTCTTCGTCAGCCATTGTGTTGTACCTCGATTATTGTTTATACGGGAATGTTTCCCCGCTGTCTTTATTTTAATACAAAGCGAAGGTTTTGTCAAGCATATCGAGTGCAGAGTGCAGAGTACAGAGTGCAGAGTTTCGGAAGAAAACCGCACTGCGGTTTTCAATTTATTCAGACACTTGAAGCAGATGCACAGACGCGAGGCTTCGGTGAGCTTTTATAATAAATGTTTTGCGAAGCAAAACCACATTAACTCTGCACTCTGAACTCTGCACTCTGCACTTAAATTAGCACTTGCATAAATCTTAAACCCGTGGTATAATATAATGTCAATTTATATAATAGGAGAGGTGTGCGGAGACGTTTTTCGACGTTTTTCGCCCCGTGATAATAAAAATGAAGTTTAAGGAAATGAAATACGAGCGCCCCGACGTCGAGGCGCTGAAATCCGAAATGACGGCGATTACCGCGGCTCTCCGCGGTGCGAAAACCTACGCCGAGGCAAGAGAGGCGTTTGTCCGCAAGGACGTGCTTGCGCGTCACATCGAGACCGCGCAGACCCTCTCGTCCATCCGTCACTCCATCGACACGAGAGACGAATTCTACGATAACGAGGAAAAATTCTGGCAGGAGACCTCGCCCGTGCTTCAGGAGTACGAGCTTGCGTTTCTGGCCGCACTTCTCGAGAGCCCGTTCCGTGCGGAGTTCTCCGCCGAGTTCGGCGACCTTACGTTCGTAAACGCGGAAATCGCGGCGAAGAGCTTCTCGCCCGAGCTTATCCCCGACGCACAGAAGGAAAACGCCCTCACCGACGAATACGAAAAGCTTCTCGCCTCCGCGCAGATTCCGTTTGACGGCGGCGTATATACTCTCTCCCAACTCACCCCGTTCAAGAACGACCCCGACGACGCGGTGCGTCTTGCGGCATGGCAGGCAGAGGGCAAATGGTACAAGGACAATCAGGAAAAGCTCGACTCCATCTACGACGAGCTCGTTCATCTGCGTGACGCGATGGGCAAAAAGATGGGCTACGGCGGTTACACGACTCTCGGCTACTACCGCATGGGACGCAACTGCTACACCAAGGAAGATATTGAAAAATTCCGCGCCGCAGTCGTAAAATATCTCGTTCCGGT
>JAZUGD010000298.1:0-9337 GCA_045641025.1 Eubacteriales bacterium | reverse complement strand
ATCATAACCATCAACAGAAAAATTCTCTACCACCGCAGTACTGTTATCTTCAAATACTGCAAGCACCTGCAAGCCCTCACAGTTAAAATCTTCCCCTTCTAAATACTCAAGTTTATCCGGAAGAGCAAGTAAACGTATTTCTTTAAGAACAGATGATGATACTATAATACAGAAATTTGTCTCTGCCTCATAGTATTTCACGTTAACTTTTTGTGTTCCTTCAGTTTGTGTGTTAACTTCTGATATCATATCTTCCGTAAGCTCAACAATTTCTGTTTTTCCGGAAGCATAAGTCACCTTCAACTTGCCGCCGTTGGGACGAATGATTTCTCCGGGAAGATATATGAGTTTATCGGGTAAGGTTATAAAATCTATTCTGTTAACAATCTCTCTTGTGTTCTGCGGATTATCTTTCAGCTGCGGATACGGATACTCGCCATACTTCATAATGAACCATGTATCATCAAAATCAAATCCACGGTACGTGCCCATAAGTTTCATTTGTGAATCTGTTAATGAAACCGCACCACCGTTTCCGGATTCGCGTAAAAAATAGCTATTGTTTGGTGATAAAGATATAGCATACCCTAATGTTTCTTCTTTATTTGAAAATGTGTTGGCGTTTTTTATTCGCTTTACAAAACCCCTATTATAGCAATTTGATGCAGTATGATTAGTTATCCCATAACACCTATGAGTACCGTTACACCCACTATCACTCTTTAATACTATGTCACCAATGTTATAACAGTCTGTACATTCTCCACCGATTCCTTGTAATTCGGAGTCGATATAGTTTTTTAAATCTTGAGTTCTTGTATTTTTTTGATTATGGAAATATAGCAAAGCCGTGTTGTAACTGTTTTTAACAATACCTCCCCCGCCGCATATTCCTCCTATTTTAAATGCAACAGCTGTTTCCTGTCCAATGCGTTCCGATCCCGCTTCAACTGTTATAGGGGCATTGTTACTGCAACCACAAACCATTCCGTCATTTGCGCCGCATATTCCTCCTGCTGACACTCTGTTGGCACTACCGTTAGCTTCTATGTCAATGTTAATCTCATTATTATTTTCGATGTTACTAATGACACCTTCACGTTTAACATATCCCGCAGCCATACCAATCCAATAATCCTGATATGATCCGCATACATCACTGTAACTGATAGAGCCATTAATAAAAGTTAAGTTCTCAACTCTGCCCACGACCTCAGAAAACAGTCCGATGTATATAGACCAACGGTGACCGGAATACACACCTTCCAAATGACCTGTTATGTCAATTCGCATACCTATAATCTTATGATTATTACCATCAAATATGCCGGAAAACGGTTCATCACCGTAAACTCCTCCGCTGCCGATGGGATCCCAACCATAGCCCATATAATCCCAATCGCCTCCGGGAGCTGTTGCTTCGGTCATATCAATGTCATTCATCAATATGTAGTTTGCAGTCAAATCATTTCGAATACAGTACAAGTCCTCTATTGTATATACCGGTATATAACCTTCCGGAATAGCTTCATCAGCTGACGTTACAAAAGGAATACTGCACAAAACAATACTCAATGTCACAACACCGGCAATCAAACGATAAAACAAGTTGCGCTTTTTCATAACAGCACCTCAATATTGTTATAAATTCATACTAATTATATAACTTGTATCTCGTTTTGTCAACGATTAATTGGTTTTTATTGTTAATATCGTCTCATCTTTCTTATAATTATTATGTTATGGGGATATGATTTTACATAAGAATTGAGGAATTATGAATTATGATATTTTCGGAAAAATTGCGACGGTTGATTGAAGAAAGAGACATAACTCAAAAACAATTAGCGGCGGATTTGTCTATTTCTTATTCAACACTCGGCGGTTATGTTCAAGGTACAAGCGAACCCGATTTTCAAACATTGTTAATGTTTGCCGAATATTTTCATGTTTCAACTGACTATCTTTTAGGACATTCCGACTATGATTTGACATCTTCGCAGCAAGAACTCATCAGAATAAGCAATTCATTGTCACCTGAACAACTTGATGTATATATCGAGCAGGGCAAAGCATTTTTGAAACTTAATAACGGACAACTGTAAAAAAGAGGCGTTTTCGATCAATAAAAATCACCTCTTTATTTTGCCTATAAACCCTTCTCCGACAAGACATTAACACTCATTTCATACTATCATAATACAAAAAAGACACCGCACGCGGTGTCTTTTTATGCTGTTATTTTGTTTTACGCCCACGGGTCCTCGGACTTCGGCTTGCGGATATCGGAGAGCAGAAGCTGCTCCCACAGATACCACTTGTCTCCCTTTGCACGGAGCTTTACCTGACGGGGACTGTCAGCGCCGCCGGAGGTAAGATGGAGCACCGCGTAGCCCTCGTCGTTGAACGAATACGGATTCGTCGATACCGAGATTGTGAACGGCTTGTCGGGAGTATAGTCGTTTTCGGGAGTCGCTCCCCTGAAATAAGAGAGCGGAACGTACTTCTTGTCGCGGAAGCGGTCGCGGAGGAACTGTATCTCCGCAGGCGAGAGCGGCTGAGGCCCCTTGAGGGCGTTCAGCATTTCGATGCCCGTTTCGGGAACGTTCGCGTACGCGCAGAGAGCGCATACGGTGAGTGCCGCCGCCTTGAACGGAGTATCGAGAGAATATTCGGGCAGAGCCGTCATTTCCGAAACGCTTTCGGGAAGCGCGTCAAAGGTGAAGGTTTCGGTCTTGTTGGCGAGACTCCGCACGGCGTCACCCGCCGCATCGGAAACCGCCTTTTTGATAAAATCAAAGATTCCCACGGTGGTCTCCCCCTTTCGTTTTGTCAGTTCGAGTCGTTGCTCTTGGGCTTTGCGGTCTTCTGAGTAGTTGAGTAGAGGTACATGTCTTTCTTTTTCTGCACCTCGAACGAGTCTTCGCGCACGTAGGACGCCGCGGCGTTCTGCTTATAAACACTGCGCAGCTTACCCTTCATTACGGACGTTGCGATAAGCGCAACGATAAGCCCCACGACGAGCGAAATTATAAGATTTCTGAGCCAATGGAATCCCTTCATGGGCGCGGCCGTGGCTGCCTCCGCAAATGCGGGAAGCGCAAGACTCACGCAGAGAAGCACGGCAAGAAGAAGTATCATTAATTTTTTCACGTCGTACCCTCCTTACCTCAGAAACCATATAAGCGCAAGCAGAGCGTAAAATCCCGCGGTTACCGCCGCCGTAAGCCCCCAGAACCACAGGTTCTTCGCCTTTTTGTCAATCGGCAGGTCACCGACCATTTTGCCGGTCTGACCGTTCATTGCAAAGGTGTACTTATTGCCGTTCCAAGTGGTGTTGAGCAGCCATACGGGGTACAGAGCGTATCTCGCGCCCCGAGAGGTGAATTTTACGTTCACCTTGTCGGAATCGACGGTGTCGTAACCCTTGACCGTGTCGCGGAATTTCTGCTCGACGGTCGTTTTGATTCTTTCGTTTGCCCTCTCCTCGCTTGCGGCGGCATCTACGTCGTACTTGTCGGCGAGATAGCCCGCAAGATACGCGGTCTTGAAATCGACCGCCTCGCTCAAATCAAAGGGCTCGAGAGACTCCGTAAGGTCGTCGGGCATTTTGGAGGAGCCGTCTGCGGGGACACCCGAAAAACCCAGCGTGCCCGAACGGAACACGGCGTAGTTTTCGGTTTCCTTATAGTCGTAGTCGTCGTCGCTCCACTCTTTTTCAATAGTTGCTTTGTAGGAAATGTCGGCATAAGTGTCGCAGTCGAAAAGCCAGAACGGTACGTATACTCCCTTTATCTCGTCGATGTGGTTCTGATCCCTGAACACCTTCGGGAGGAGTCTCTTGCCGGAAATATGCTTTTCGTACGCCGCCTTCGCCGCTTTCTTGTCAAGCTTGAAGGGAATAACAAGGTCGGGCTTCAGCATGCCGCTGAGCCGCCCCGTCATAACGACGGGATTGCCGCAGTACGGGCATGCCGTCGCCGCGGTGTTTTCATCGGCGACTATCTCGCCGCCGCATGATTTACAGACGAAAACCTTTATGGAGTCAGCCTCGCCGTCTTCCCATTCGGATCCGGCGGAGTCACCCCAATCCATATCTTCCGGTGTCTGCGTACTCAGGGCGTCGTCGTATTCCGACAGCGTCTCGGGCTCGAATTCGGCGCCGCAGAAGGGACACTTCATCTTTTGGAGAGAGCTGTCAAACGCGATGGCACCGCTGCAGCACGGGCACTTATATTCCCGCAGCTCCGACATTTTTATTCGCGTGCTTTACCGCACTCGGAGCAGAACTTACCGGTGTTCACGGCTCCGCAGGAGCAGGTCCACTCACCGTCGTCGGGCTTCTGTGCGCCGCACTCGGAGCAGAATTTGCCGGTGTTCTTCGCACCGCAGGTGCAGGTCCATTCTCCTGCCGGAGCGGGCTTTGCGCTTCCGCACTCGGAGCAGAACTTGCCGGTATTCTTCGCACCGCAGGAGCAGGTCCATGCATCGGCGGGAGCTGCCTGCTGTGCCATGTTGTAGAAGCCCTGAGCGTTAGCGGCGCCGCCGGCGTTCATTGCCATGCCCATGCCGATGAACCCGTTCATCGCGCCGCCTTCGTTAGCGGCTGCAGCCTTCATCGCGTCGGCCTGTGCACCTACGAGAGTTGCACCTGCCATGCCGGGGTCACGCATCATGCCGGTACGCTGTGCCTGCTTGATAAGCTCGGCATCCTCTTCGGGAAGGGTGATGGGGTTGAGGGCGATATTCTCAATCTTGATACCTCTTGCGCCCCACTTCTCGGCGAGAGCCGCGTTCATTGCCTCACAGAGCTCGTCAACGTGCGACGGAAGTGCGCTCGGACGGAGCTCAAGCTCGGACAGATGTCCGAATGCGGGCTGAAGTGCGGAGATGAATTCGGTCTTGAACTGACCGTCAACGTCCTCGCGGGTGTATTCTCTCTCTACGTTGCCCGCAAGAGACTTGTAGAAGAGCAGCGGGTCTGCAAGGCGGTACGAATAAGTACCGGAGCAGCGTACGGATACGTCTATGTCAAGATTGATGTTGCGGTCTACTACGCGGAAAGGAATCGGGTTCGGGGTACCGAACTTGTTGTCGAGAAGTTCCTTCGTGTTGAAGTAGTAAACTCTCTGGTCTTTTCCGGGGTCGCCGCCGAAGGTGAAACGCTTACCGATAATCTTGAAGGTTTCGATAATGGACTGACCGAGACTGCCTGCAAAAATTGAGGGCTCGGACGAGGTATCGTAGGTGTATCTGCCGGGCTCCGCGCAGAAATCAACGACGAGACCGTCCTCAACGATTACCATGCACTGACCGTCTGCTACGGCAATGCCGGAACCGTTCGAGATGATGTTGTCGTTGCCCTTGGTATTCGATGAACGGGAAGAAATCTGCTTCTTGCCCTTCACCATAAGTACGTCTGCCTCAAGAGCGTCGCAGTAAAAATATTCTTTCCACTGGTCGGCAAGAGTTCCGCCGAGTGCTCCGAGTCCTGCTGAAATAAGTCCCATAATAATTATCTCCTTTGCTGTTTTGTACGGTTTTATCCGTATAGATTATATCATAAATGTACAAAATGTGCAAGAGGTATTTGCGCGCTTTCGTGAATTCTGCCCGCGTCTTACTTATTTATTTTGAAATAAGTATTGATTTGTGCAAATTTTTCACTTATAATTCTAATGGCAAAAAAATGTCACATAGAATTTCGGGGGTCAAACTGAAATGAATTACAAAAAGGATATTGACGAGAACGTCAGAAGCGGACTTGTTGAGCTTCTTATTCTGAAGCTGCTCAGCGAGCGCGATATGTACGGATACGAGCTCCGTACGCTTCTTTCCGACCGTACGGGCGGAGCGTTCGAGGTCAAAGAGCCGTCGCTGTACGGACCGCTTTACAGAATGGCATCAAGAGGGCTCATTACGTCCGAAAAGGTCGTCGTAGGTGAGAAGAGATTCAGAATGTACTATCACCTCGAGGACGCCGGCAAAGAGTATCTCGCATACGGACGCGAACAGATAGACTTCGTGTTCGGCGGAGTTCTCAAGCTGATGAACGAAAAACCGAAAAAGTAAAGCATACGAAAATACCGCCGTGTAAACGGCGGTATTTTTTGCCTTAATGCGAAAATCACCTGCCGTTTTCCGGCAGGTGATTTTTTGTTTTTACAGTCCCAGGTCTTCGACCCAGATGGTGCGGACCGCGTCCTTCGGTCTGTCCCTCTCCTCGAGGAACTTTGCGGCAACCTGCGGGAAGAGAGCGTAGCTGAGTACGTCCTCCTCGCTCTTTGCGAGGTCGCCTGCCTCTGCGCGGTATTTCTCAAGCTCGGGAGAGAGGAGGTCTGCGGGACGGCAGGTGATAACCTCGTCGTCGCCGATTGCCTTCTTGCGTACGTCCTCGTCAACGGGTGCGGGAAGTGCGCCGTACTCTCCGCGAAGGAGACCCTTCGATTCCTTGGTTACCATCTTGTATCTCTCGCCCGCGAGAACGTTCAGCACTGCCTGAGTACCGACTATCTGGCTGGTGGGAGTTACGAGCGGAGGATAACCGAAGTCCTTACGTACGCGCGGAACCTCAGCGAGAACGTCGTAGAGCTTATCTTCCGCATTTGCTTTCTTAAGCTGAGAGATAAGGTTCGAGAGCATTCCTCCCGGTACCTGATAGAGAAGCGTGTTCGTATCTACGCGAAGCACCTTCGGGTCGAGAGTGCCGTCTGCCTGAAGCTTCTGAGCGACGCCGCGGAAGTGAGCCGCAGCCTCGGTCATCTTGGCAAGGTCGAGTCCGGTATCGCGCTCGGTATCGCGGAGCGTTGCAACGAGAGACTCGGTTGCGGGCTGAGACGTACCGTTCGCCATCGGAGAGAGCGCGCAGTCGACGATGTCGACGCCCGCCATGGCAGCCATGAGGTTGACCATGTCACCGGTACCAGTGGTGTTGTGGGTGTGCAGATGAATCGGCACGCCGACCTTCGCCTTGAGTGCCTTTACGAGCTCGTAAGCGTCGTAGGGGAGAAGGAGGTTTGCCATATCCTTGATACAAATCGTATCGGCTCCGTTTTCCTCGAGTCTTGCGGCGAGGTCAACGAAGTATTCCTTGTTGTGCACGGGGCTGGTGGTGTAGCTGATTGCAGCCTCACACACGCCGCCGAACTGCTTTACGGCATCCATTGCGCACTTGAGGTTGCGCACGTCGTTGAGCGCATCGAACACGCGTACGACGTCGATACCGTTTTCAATGGACTTGCGTACAAACTCGGTAACCACGTCGTCTGCGTAGTGCTTGTAGCCGAGAATGTTCTGACCGCGGAAGAGCATCTGAAGCTTGGTCTTGGGCATTGCCTTCTTCATCGTGCGGAGGCGCTCCCACGGGTCCTCGCCGAGGAAACGCATGCAGGAGTCGAAGGTTGCGCCGCCCCAGCACTCGAGCGACCAGTAACCGATTTCGTCGAGAATGGGAAGTGCGGGAAGCATGTCCTCGATTCTCATACGGGTAGCCGCCTGAGACTGATGCGCGTCACGGAGAATAGTATCTGTAATAAGAAGTTTGTTAGCCATTTACAGTGCCTCCTTAACCGAACATTGCGATGAGTGCGCCCGCCGCGATTGCGGAGCCGATAACGCCCGCCACGTTGGGTCCCATTGCATGCATAAGCAGGAAGTTGCCGGGGTTTTCCTTCTGACCGACTACCTGAGATACGCGAGCCGCCATGGGAACTGCGGATACGCCTGCGGAGCCGATGAGGGGATTGATTTTATCTTTTCTGAAGAGGTTCATGAACTTCGCGAGAAGCACGCCGCACGCGGTAGCGGTACCGAATGCAACGACACCCATGACGATGATCTTGATGGTGTTCCAGTCAAGGAAGGTTTTAGCGGTAGCCGTAGCACCTACGGTGATACCGAGGAAGATGGTAACGATGTTCATAAGCTCGTTCTGAACGGTCTTGGAAAGACGTTCGGTAACGCCGCTCTCCTTAAACAGGTTGCCGAGCATGAGGCACGCGATAAGCGGAGCCGCGGAGGGAACGAGAAGGGATACGAAAATCGTAACTACTATCGGGAATACAATCTTCTCCTTCTTGGATACGGGACGGAGCTCCTTCATGACGATGCTTCTCTCCTCCTTGGTGGTGAGAAGCTTCATGATCGGGGGCTGTATTACGGGCACGAGTGCCATGTAAGAGTATGCCGCAACCGCGATGGGTCCGAGAAGATGAGGCGCGAGCTTCGAGGTAACGAATATCGCCGTCGGGCCGTCGGCACCGCCGATGATACCGATGGAGGATGCTTCCTTCTCGGTGAACTCAAGAAGACGTGCACCTACGAAGGTGATGAAGATACCGCCCTGAGCAGCCGCTCCGAGAAGCAGGCTGGAGGGGTTTGCAATCAGCGGTCCGAAGTCGGTCATGGCTCCGACGCCGAAGAAGATAAGGCAGGGGTAAATACCGAGCTTAACGCCGAGATAGAGATAATCGAGAAGACCTGCGGCGACGGTCTGTCCGTCTACTGCGGCACCTCCGAAGAGATCCCAGTGAACGTGACCGCCCGCAAAAAGCTCTTCGTGGAACATATCCGCACCGGGGAGGTTGGTGAGGAGCATTCCGAATGCTATCGGTACGAGAAGCAGAGGCTCAAAGCCCTTTACGATGCCGAGGTAAAGAAGTACGCACGCGATGGCTATCATCACGAGGTTCTTCCAGTTACCGTCGGAGAAGAGATAGAAGCCCGTCTGCTTGAGGAAGTTGACAATTGCCTCGCCGGCACCGGTCTTTTCGCCTTCGCTTGTGGGAAGCGAAGAAGGAGCGGGTGCGGATGCGAGTTCCGGCGCTTCGTCGGCAGCCGCTTCCGTTGCGGGAGCGGTTTCTTCGGTTTCGGCCTCGGTCGTAACAGCCTCGGTCGTGACCGCTTCGGTCGTGACCGCTTCGGTCGTCTTTGCGGAGGTCTTGCCTGCCGCCATTACGGGAATTGCAAGCACGAACGCGCACACGATGAGGAGCGCGACGGACGTGCAAAGCAGCTTGCCCGCTCTCGGATGTGAGCCGGGCAGACGCATTTTGTTTCTGTTAATCATAAGTATGCCTCGCAGTCGTCAGGCAATGGTGCAGAGAACGGCGCCGGTCTCAACGGACGCGCCCTTCGTTACGTTAACGGCACCGATCTTGCAGTCGCGGGGTGCCATGATTTCGTTTTCCATCTTCATTGCTTCGAGAACGAAGAGAACCTGACCTGCCTTAACGGTATCGCCTGCCGATACGTTTACGGAAAGGATAGTGCCGGGCATCGGGCAGGTAACTGCGTCTCCGCCTGCTGCGGGTGCTGCTGCGGGAGCAGGTGCTGCTGC
>JAZUGD010000297.1:0-16227 GCA_045641025.1 Eubacteriales bacterium | reverse complement strand
CCTTTATCTTCACCGGGAGATGCTCGCGCACCGTCAGAAGATAATAATTCTGCTTCTTCTGGTCACGGAGAAAGAGGTTTTTCGCGCCGAGCTCGGGGTGAGGCAGATTTGCCGCGTCAAGCTCCTCCACGGTAAACACCGCGCCGTGCTCGACCGTCTCGTAAACTATTCCCGAGTCTGTGAGTAAGTTATATATTTCCTGCTTGTTCAAGGGTATCACCGCCTTTTTGAAAATGATACCACACCGCCGGCGGAGTGTCAATAAATATGGCGTATTTCTTCACTAAATCGTGCGGTGCTATTGACATACGGGGATTTTTATTCCATAATTAGAACAGTAAGATTTTACCGTACGAAACAGCGGATTTTTCCGCATGACGGAGGTACAAAGTGGCATCACCTATATCAAACAAAACCTTAACCGACGAACAGTTTGCGAAATACATAGGCAAGCTCGACGACGGAGAAAACCTCGTTTTTCTCCTTTTCGGAGACCTTGACGACGATTCTCGCTATCTTGACCGCGCTCTCGGCTGTACCGGAGGACGCCTCGTAATTTTCGACTCCGACGGCGGAATCATGAAAACGGTTCCCGTTGACACGCTGACGGACGTGCGCGTTAAAAGAATGTACGGCAACGCCGCGCTCCGCGCAAGGGTTGACGGAGAGGACACCATTCTTTTCCGCTGTACTTACCGCGCGGTGTCTCACCTTGAGATAGCGGCGCAGTATATAACGGCACTCGCACAGGGAGTGGACGCCGAGGACAAGTTCGGCGCGCTGTACGACTCCTTTGAGAAGGAAGCGAAGGTTTGCCCGAACTGCGGCAGAACCCTTCCCTCCGCGGGCGCGAAATGCTACAACTGCTCGTCGAAGAGCAAGATAATCGCACAGTTCTGGAAGTACATAAAGCCGCACACGGGGGCGCTTATCGTTTCTCTGATTCTCTCCGTGGTTGCGACGGGCATACCGCTTCTGCCTCCGCTTTTCACGAAGATGCTCGTTGACGATATCATCCCGAACAGAGATGAGAAAAGCCTTTACATAGTCATTTCCTGCTTCTTTGCAAGCTATCTCGTGCTTGCCGTCGTTCAGGCGATACGTAACTATCAGCTCCGCGTTGTGGGCAACAAAATTGTCGCAGACCTCAAGACCGACGTTTACGTTCACGCGCAGTATCTGCCGATGAAGTTTTACGACAAGACCTCGACGGGCTCGGTCATCACGCGTATCAACAGCGACACGGCGACGCTTCAGTCGTTTATCATGCGAATCTCGCAGGAGGTAATAATACAGTTCTTCCTGCTTATCGGTATCATTTTCATAATGCTCCTTATGGACTGGAAGATGACGCTTCTCGCGCTTTGCCCCGTGCCGGTAATCGTTCTCGCAACGAAGAATTTCGCAAAGAGCATGCGTCCGTTCTACCGCAGAATATGGCTCCGCTCCGCGGCGATTTCGTCGGTGCTGACCGACTCGATTCCCTGCATCAAGGTTATAAAATCGTTCACGGGCGAAAAGGCCGCGTCCGAAAAGTTCAAGAGCTACACGGACGAATGGTTTGAAACCGACAAAAGATTCGCTCCCGTAATTTCACGCTTTACCCCGATAATGACGTTCGTCATCAACATAGGCGGACTTCTTATATGGTTCATCGGCGGCCGCAACGTCATTCACGGAGTTGCGGGGCTGACTCTCGGTACTCTCGTTTCGTTCATTTCGTACACGGGTCAGTTCTACGGTCCCGTTAACTTCTTCGCCACGCTGAGCGACTCTTTCCAGAGTGCGTCGACGGCGGCGGAAAGAATCATGGATATTCTCGAGGCCGAGCCCGAGCACGACTTCGGTCAAGGCAATATTCCCGAAAGAATCGAAGGCAAAATCGAATTCGAAAACGTAAACTTCGCCTTCGACCGCTCGAAGAAGGTACTGACCGACGTGAACGTCACTATCGAAAAGGGCGACGTTGTCGGTATCGTCGGCACCACGGGCTCGGGTAAATCCACCATGGTAAACCTGCTGATGAGGTTCTACGACGGCTACGACGGCAGAATCCTCGTTGACGGCATGGATATACGCGACATCGACCTTTCATACTGGCGCAGCTGCATCGGCTACGTTCAGCAGGACCCGATGATGTTCCACGACACGGTGTTCAACAACATCGCGTACGGCTTGCCCGGTGCAACGCCCGAGCAGGTTATCGAGGCGGCGGATATTGCGAACGCGCACGAGTTCATCACCCGCTGTCCCGACGGTTACGACTCCGTGCTCGGTGAGAGAGGCGTAGGTCTTTCCGGCGGTGAGCGGCAGAGAGTTTCGATAGCGCGTGCCGTGCTGAAAAACCCCGCTATCCTCGTATTCGACGAGGCTACCGCGGCGGTTGACTCCGAGACCGAGCATCTGATACAGGAAGCAATCGACCGCCTGATTGCCGGACGTACCACGATTATGATTGCGCACCGTCTTTCGACTCTCGCAAAGGCGAACAAGATTATCGTAGTCGACCACGGTAAGATAATCGAGTGCGGTACGCCCGCCGAGCTGCTCGCTCTGAAGGGCAAATATTACAAGCTCGTACAGATTCAGTCGCAGGGCGTTTCGGATATCAAGGACGCCGACCTGCTCGCGGACTGAGCTTGAGAGGTATATGACATGTCACGAAATTACGTTGATTGCAACAACGCGAGGTTTACGCCCGCTTCGTTCTGTACCGTGCGCTGTGAGCTTTATACCGGCGAGGTTTTCGAGGAGCTCGAGCCGCGGAGACTCTTCCCCGTTTCGAGCAACGACAAGTTCGTTTCCCTGCTTGACCTCGACGGCAAGGAGCAGATGATGATACGTTCCCTCTCCGACCTCGACCCCGACAGCCGGGCGGTTATTCTCGATGCGCTCGGCGACTACTACCGTATCCCGGTAATTACCGCCGTGCACCGTCAGTACGTGAGCAACTGGATGATACGCTTCGCGGTGACTACGAACTACGGGGACACGGACATCGTTGTAAGAACCGTCTTCACCGACATCAAGTTTTTGTACGGCAAACGTGTCATGATAAAAGACGGCAACGATAACCGGTACGAAATCCCCGATTTGTACGCCCTTGACGACAAGTCGATAAAGATTATGGAATGTTTCCACTGATTGATTAAACTGATTGATATAAGGAGTATAATATGAAACTGATTCTTGCGATAGTAAACAACGACGACAGCGCAGCCGCTATCGGTAACCTTACCCGCGAGGGCTTCTTCGTAACGAAGCTTTCCACCACCGGCGGCTTTCTGCTTGCAGGCAACTCGACCTTCCTCATCGGTACCGAGGACGACAAGATTGACAGAGCTATGGAGATTCTTGCGGAGTGCTGCTCCGAGAGAGAAAGCGACGCGCCCCGCGTAGGGCACAGTCAGCTGAACGGAAGTCTTCCCGAAAAGATAAAAATCGGCGGTGCGACCGTATTCGTGCTGTCCGTCGATCAATATAAGAAACTGTAATTTTACCGGAGGATAATAAACTATGGCAACCATTAAAAAACTCGGCGTACAGCTTTTCACGGTACGCGATTTCATGGGCAATGAGGACGCGCTGAAGGAAACCTTCGCAAAGCTCAAGGCAATCGGTTACGATGAAGTACAGACTGCGGGCTGCAGCGTTCCGTACGACGTATTCGGTCAGCTCTGCGCCGACGCGGGACTCGAGATAGTCGGTACTCACGACAACCTCGGCATGATGTTCGACGAGACCGAAAAGGCTATCGAGTGCCACAACATGCTGAAGACGAAAATCATGGGCATCGGCGGTTACGGCTTTGCGGACGTTGCCGCAATCAATGATTTCTGCGGTAAGGTTAACAAGCTCTGCTCCGTTATCGGTCCCCGCGGCTTCAAGTTCTCGTATCACAACCATTCGAGCGAGTTCTGCAAGCTCGAGGACGGCAAGCGTATTCTCGACCACCTCGCAGACTCTCTTGACCCGAACTACGCTACGTTCTGCCTTGACACGTACTGGGTACAGTACGGCGGAGGCGACGTAAGACAGTGGATAAATAAGCTCGCCGGAAGAATCGACATACTCCACCTCAAGGACATGCAGATGACGAACGGCGGTGCCGTAATGACCGAAATCGGCAACGGCAACCTTTACTGGGACGGCATCATAGAGCAGGCGAACGCATCGGGCGTCAAGCACTTCGTCGTTGAGCACGACGTTAACTGGCACGACGGTGACCCCTTCAAGAGCCTTGAGATTTCCGCCGATTATCTGAGACGTAACTTTATGTAATAACCCGAAAAACCGCCTTACGGCGGTTTTTCTTTACAAATTCCGTACATATGTGGTATAATTAATGCAGAAATCCCTTCCCAACAACCGATGCGCTTATCATTTCATCTGAGGACAAATCTTAAGACCAAAGCATTCAGAATTTGAGGAGGCAAACAACATGAACGGAAGTTTCAAAATAGCCAAAGCAACGAGGATATTATGCTTACTGTCGGCACTATTTATGCTTCTCCCCGTTTTTGCCGGCTGTAAAAACACGGATTTTCCTTCCCGGAGCAAGAACGGCATTGCCGGCTACGAGGACGTCGTTATCGGGGACTTTAAGGCCTTTGAGGACGACGGCCCTCTTGACGAGCCCGAAACGCTGACCTTCCCCATACCGGAAAGCATCAGCGAGGAAGACTACTATGAGCTTATGGGTATGTATATCGGGGACAGTTACGTGTACTACTATCCTTTGGATACGGATGCCCTGTATAACAATAAAACTGCATCTTTTGAAATCTCCCACCACAGCATTTTCGCGACGGCTCGTCCCGATAAGTCCGTGCTTATCGACGAATGGACGAAACGCGCAGCCGTCAACATCGTCACGAAAGACGATGCGGAAGGCAATATGAACGTCGGAATCCGTGAGCTTGTGAACGAGACGCTCGAAGAACTGGGTCTTGACAGCGAGTCCTTCGGCGGCGAGGTTTACCGCTATATCATAAGTCACGATTCCAGGGGAGAAATGCTCACCGCAGCCGTTGACGGCGACTACGACACCTTAAAGGTGAAGCTCGCAGGCGCAGTGGCGGACGGGCTTGTGAACTTATGCTTCGGAGTTGAGGGCGCGGACGACGTGATTGACGTTGTGACGTCCGTTTCGGATTCAGAGGATATCGCCGAGGGTGCAAAAAAGCTCTGCGAGGAAATCGAAAAGAAGGTATTCCCGGTCATCGACGTGACCGAGAAATTCGCGAAATTCGTGGATAAGTCCTTCGATATCTGGGCAAGCAGCACGATGGACGAGACCTATCGGTACGTTTTCAAGAAGTATGCGGACGAAAACGGCAATATTTCGGACGATGACTGGGCGATTGTCTATTCGACCATTCACGGTGCATGGGCACGATACAAAACCAGAGGCATAGATGAAGCGGAGCTCAAGCGGCAGTTTATGGAACGTGCCGCAAGCGAAGCCAAAATCGCCGAAAAAGAAACGGAACTGAAAAAGCTTGCGAAGACGTGGGACGAGGACGGGCTTCTGAACCCGTACGTCTTCAGTTATCCCCGCGACTTGTCCGTTGCGGACAGACTGAAATCGCTGTACAACTCAAGGCAGACGCTCATTGAGATGTTCACAAAAGACGGCAAGCTGCAGATGGGCGCGTACGAGGGGAAGATGACGGAGGAGGAGTTCATAGAGGAGCTTCTCTACAAGTGGGCGTTTTACGGAGCAAAGGAAAGAGCAAAATTCTACAAGTGGCTTGAAGACGAGAAAATCGTGAAAAAGCCGGTTGCAAAGGACAAAGCGTATGCGTGGGTAAGAGTTGCCACGGAGATTGAAAAAAAGGATAACGAGGAATCCGACGTATACAGAACGACCCGCGAAGCATCGGAAAACACCCACACCGTAACCTGAGAGTACGTCTGGAAAGACGGTCCTTATGAAAAAGCGGTCTTTACGGCGACTTGTGAAACGCCGCCGGAGATCATTTATGCCGACAAGGAATTCAGTCTGCATGAAACGCTCAAGGCTGACGGTCAGACGTATCACTACTTCTCTGCATCCTGCTGGTATAAACCCGAAACCCCCGAAGTTCATTTCGGCGGCACAACGGGAAGACCTCATTTTGAAAATGCAGATGGAATAGGGTCTCTCACCGTAGGCAGCCATGAAGAAGATGCAAGAAGCGGCGACATCACAGTCACCGGCAGACTCGGCGCCGGAAGCGAGGGCGAAAAAACCGGTATCTTCTTCTGCGCCTGTGATGCCGATACCCGCTGGATATACGAATGGAAAAAGGTAAATTGAACGGAGGGCTCTGTGATGGTCGTTATCGGAATCGTCATAGCTTTTATCGGTCTTCTTTTCATCGTTTCGTTTGCAATCAGCAGAGCAACCTGCAGAACGCGGACAGAAGCGACCGTCTCTAAGCTTGAAGCGAAGACTATGAAACTCCGCGGGAAGACGGTAGGCGACTACAGACCGGTTTTCACCTATACGGTGAACGGTGAGGAATATACCTACAAAGCGGAGATTTCAACGTCAAGGAAAAACAGATTCACCGTCGGTCAGAAGGAGTTCATTTTCATCAACGAAAAGCACCCGAACGAAGCGCGGTACGGAAGCAATACGGGATTTTTGATTTTCGGAATCGTTTGCTTTTTGACAGGCGCGGCGTTCACGGTATTGTCGTTCATGTGATAATCCGAAAAGAAAACCGCCGAAAGGCGGTTTTTCTTCATTTATCTATAAGTAATAAAACGCCTCCGTACGGCATAGGTTTTAGCGAAAACGATGCCTACGGAGGTATTTATATGGAAAACAAAGAAACAGCCGCTCTGCCCATGCCCGAGTCACTCACCGTGCCGTACGTTGAGCAGAGCGTGACGTGCGACGTGTCGGAGGACTTTTCCCTGCCGGATTATTATCCCGAGGTCAGACGCGTTGTCTCAACGTCGTGCCGGGTTCTGCCGGAGACACGCTTTGACAGCGGAGACGCGCTTGAGATTGGCGGTACGGTTTCGTTTACCGTGCTGTACCTCGGAGACGACGGTACGCTTGCCTCGGCACCCGTAACGTGCGATTACGAAGCGACAGTCCCGCTGCCTAAGGGAAGCGCCGCGGGCGCGAACGTATATACCGACACGTATGCCGAAACGGCGACGTGCCGCGCAACGGGTCCGCGCCGCCTTTCTCTGCGTGCGAGACTCCGCACCATGGCAACCGGTGACGCGGGCATGTCCGTAGCCTATACCGTAACCGATACGGGCGGAGATCCCGCGTCACCCGCGGAGAGAATGACGGTGCAGGTGAAGGACACGACCGTGCGGACGCTTCGCAGAACGGCGGGCAAGCTTACGGGCAGTACGGTCGGTGAAATCAAGGAAAGAGCGGGCACGAAGCCCGTGATGTGCGGTGGCTACGTCTCCGTGAACGATGCCGTACGCTCCGAGTCGGGAGTCACGGTACGCGGCGAGGTCGTGGTAAACTGTCTCTGTCAGGACCCGGACGGCATATATTTCAAGGCTGTCGGACGTGCGCCGATTGAAGATATCGTGCCCGCCGACGTGCAGGAGATACCCAAAGGTTACGCCCGTGCGTGGGGACGCGCCGCGTCCGTTACCGTGCACGAGGGCGACGACGGTACGCTTGCGTGGGAGGCGGAATACGACCTTGAGTGCGAGCTCAGCGGGAACGCGGACGTGACCGCGGCGGACGACATGTATTCTACCGGATACGAAAGCAAAGCGGTACGCACGGGTGCCGACGTGCTCTCACTTGCCGCATGCACGGGCGGCAGAGTCACCGTCACTCACACGGCGAAGCGGAGCACTCCCGTAAACCCCGGAGAATATATAGTTTACACCGACGGCGAAGCGAAAGTCGAGTCGGTAAGCTGTACCGCCTCTAAAGTCACGGTGAGCGGATACACGACACTGTGCGCTGTAATATGCGGAGGCGGGGATGCCGCCGAGGAGTCCGTGCGCGTGCCTTTCTCGTATGAATGCGAGAACGTGACGTCGTGCGCCTGTGAACCGAAATGGCGTGCCGACGCCGAGGTGACGGAGGTGTCCGCCCGCGCGGAGGGCGATAAGCTCACCGTCGGGTGCGACGTTCACGTCAGCGTCTGTGCCGTGTGCAAAACTCCCGTTTCGATTGTAACTTCACTTGAGCTTGACCGCTCTGCGAAGCGCATCGACGACGGCTCGATAAAGATTTACTATCCCGAGCCGGGCGAGAGCGCGTGGGAGATTGCGAAAAAGTACGGCATCCGCCCGTCCGACGTCGGGGATGCCTCTGAGTGCGTAGTCATCGCAAGGTAATATAGGTTTATTTCTTGACACCGCCTTACCGCTATGATATAATATCAAATGTTATATTGGGCATTAGCCAAGCGGTAAGGCCCTTACCGTGGAGGCTATTTAAATATTGGGCATTAGCCAAGCGGTAAGGCAAGGGACTTTGACTCCCTCATCCGAAGGTCCGACTCCTTCATGCCCAGCCACTAAAGAAACGTCTTTTGTCTACCAAG
Organism: Eubacteriales bacterium; assembly: GCA_045641025.1. Lineage (GTDB taxonomy): Bacteria > Bacillota > Clostridia > Oscillospirales > CAG-272 > UMGS1312. The sequence goes on along the minus strand of JAZUGD010000297.1, from coordinate 7,702 downwards.
GCAAAAGGCGTTTTTTCTTGCTTTTTGGGGCAAAATACAGGCAGAATCGCATAAAATGAGGTAAAACGGGTTTCGGAATGGCCATAACGACTGTCCCGGAGCCCGTTTTTTCATTTTCGGCACCGAAAACAGCCCGAAAAACGTGGTGTACTTTTTACGTTTCTTTGCTCTGCAAAAAGTCGGCAATCGACTGCGCGGGGGGATTTGTACCCCTCTTTACGGTATATGGCGGAGAAGAGAACGTTCCGACAATTATGTGTTACCCTTTACGGTTATATGTGTAAGACAGTTGGACTTAACCCCTTTGCGGTAATGTTTGTACACTGTTCCCGCTTATATGGAGGAAACAAGCCGTTGTTGGGTGTTGTCACTTGTTTAGTGAGCAAACAAGGTGCACCCTTTGCGGTATAGGGTGTAGGACGGGCGACCGACCACGACCCCCGCCACTTTGCGGTGTAGGGCGTAGGACGGGCGACCGACCACGACCTTGCCCCTTTACGGTACACAGTGACGGACGGAACGCCAACAGCTTGTACCCCCCCTTTGCGGTAATGTTTGTACAGTGTGGTAACTTGTTTAGTGAGCAAAGGTTAGGTGTGGACAGTTGAGTAGTGTACGGAAACGGACACAGCCCAAACAGCCCACGCAGACCGCAAGGTTACCTGTGGACAGTTTAGTAATGTACGGAACGCAAAAGCCGACCGACCCCCGCACCCCGACAAAGCCGCTTTAAGGGCGGCAGAAGAAACACCCCACCCTTTACGGTATACGGGTGTGGAAAACAAATTACGGTTAGCACAAAGGGTACCCCCTTTGCGGTAATAAATAAAAAACAAAAGGAGAACAAAAAGATGGCACTGGCAAAGTACGCAGAAGACAACCTCGAAATGTATTACGAAAGGATGGCGATGAGCGAGTACACATTCAAGCAAGAACAAAAGCCACAGCAAAGCACAGTGAGAGAAGCAACCGCACAAAACTGGCAAAAGGAAAGAGATGATGCCTTTCGGGCGATGTTTGCCGGTGAAAGTTGTTTCTTTTGGTAAAGGAGGCGAAAGCGATGAAAGAAAAGATATTTTGGATTGTCCTGTTTATTCTGACGGCGGCTTGTCCGCCGTTGGCTCTGTTACTGTTTATTCTTGTACTGATTTTTGCAAAATGAGAGGAGAAAATAGATGAGAAACGAATTCGAAGAAAACGATTACGAATACGATGCGACAGTTGATGCTTTGCTCGCCTTTTTAGACCTTCTGCCGAAGGACAAGGTGAAAATGGTCGACTTTAACCGCTACAAAACCATGATGCAAACCGCCGCAGAACTGAAAGACATTCTTTGTGAAAATCACGAGGAAGGACAACTTGACATTGACATTTGCGAGATGTTCAATATGGGTTCGATTACGGCACAGCTTTCCGACCTGACCGTTTGCAACATACCGCAGTTTACCGAGATGATCTCCAAAGCCGACAACTTTGAAATTTATCCGAGAACCGACGGAACGATTCAGTTAAACATCACCTTTCAGTCGATGCTGAAAGCGATATAACAGGAGGACAAGAAGATGAAAGATAAAGTAATTCGCTGCCAAGACTGCTGCAACAATTTCGTTTTTACCGTGAAACAGCAAGAAAGTTATGCCCAGCGGGGTTGGACTGCTCCGATCCGTTGTCCGAGCTGCCGTGCAAGGAAAAAAGAAATTTGGCAAACCAATGAAGAATACAAAAAATTGATGGCAGGCGGTCCGATGCGGCTTTACAGCCGTCACGGACGGGGATTTTTCAAAAAACTCGGAAAATGATCGCAAAGTACTGTAAAACGGACACAAATGATGTATAATAGATACAGTGGGGTGATTTGTTATATATCGAAAACCTTTAATTAAATTTGAATATTCACTTGACCGTGCATATCAACCTCATGCTAGTATGATGTTCAAAACGGAATAAAAGTTTTTAGTTTGAAAAATAAATTAACAAGTATTAGCGATGGTTGATAACAATAAATGTCTTTTTTATACACAGGTATGCGGCACATAAACAAAACACGGTAAAAGGAGAATGAAAATGGCATACAGCGAGCTGATTAAAAACTTTAACCGCATTCGTGATTATATGCGGGAATTCTATGTCTACGGTTTTAAGAGCCGGGATGAATACAATAAAAAAAGTGCTCGCTCGTATGACGATGAACGCAGGCGACTGGAAAGCTGGCTCGGAGATTACATGAGGTTCCGACAGACACCCGACGGGAAAAATGTGTTTCTCTCCATAGACAGCCGTGTTTCGCTTCATAATCCTCTGTATGCTGCGTGGAAAGCGAAAAGCTTCACCGATGGGGATATTACGCTACACTTTATTCTTTTTGATATTCTCTCCTCGCCGGATATCAGCCTGACACTGAATGAAATCACAGAACAAATTGATACATATCTTCTTCGGTTTCGTGAACCGAAAACGTTTGATGCATCCACCGTTCGTAAAAAACTGAATGAATATGTCAAAGAAGGTTTGATCATAGCGGAAAAGCAAGGGAAAACGATGTCTTACCGCCGTGCGGAAGAAGTTACACCTTGCAGCACCGATATTCTTGATTATTTTTCGGAAGTATCTCCCTGCGGAGTCATCGGTTCTTTTTTGCTTGACAAAGTGGAAGAACACACCGAACATTTCGCTTTTAAGCATCACTATATTTCTTCGGCAATGGACAGTGAGATTGTCTGTTCTCTGCTTTTGGCTATGTCCGAAAAAAGATCTGTAACGGTGGAAATTATCAACCGACACAAGGACAAAACCTCTGAACACTCTTTTGTTCCGTTGCGTATCATGATCAGTGTTCAGAACGGCAGACAGTATCTTATGGCTTTCTCTCCTCGCTTTAATCGAATAACCTCATACAGAATCGACAACATTATTTCGGTAAAAGCGGGTGATGTATGTGACCGTTTTGATGAATTGCGGCATAAGCTCGACAGAATGCAAGGCAATATGTGGGGCGTCAGTACGCAAAGTTTTTCCGGCAAACGCATGGAGCATATTGAATTTACCGTAAGATATGCCGATGACGAGACACATATCCATAAGCGGCTTGAGCGTGAAAAGCGATGCGGCACCGTAGAAAAGATTGATAAAAACACAAGCAGATTTTCAGCCGATGTTTTTGATACTGCAGAAATGATCCCCTGGATCCGTACCTTCATTTGCAGAATTACTGACATCTCTTTCTCGAACAAAGAATTGGAAGAGCAATTTTCTTATGATACAAAGCAGATGTATGCCATATACGGTTTGGAAGGCGGTGAGGCAGAATGATTTTCAGTGAGCTTTACAGTGCTTATTACAATGCCGTAGCTGGTATCCTGACAAAAGCCATTGACCATCCTTTGAAAAAAGGTGAACTGCATGAAATCGTACAAAAAAACGCATTCGGAGAAAGCATCCTGAATATCGAACCTGCTTTGCTTGACGAAAGGTGGCAGTTATTGTTATCGGACGGTACCACAACGGTCAAAAACAAACCGACCATGCCGCTTACTTTGTTGCAAAAGCGTTGGCTTAAAGCAATATATGCCGATCCGAGAATAAAACTGTTTACGGATGAGAACTTTCCTTTTGGTGATGTTGAACCGCTGTTCACCGCTGAGGATATATCTGTATTTGATAAGTATTCAGATGGAGATCCTTTTGAAGATGAGCAGTATATCAAAACTTTTCGTCTTATTCTCCACGCAATAAAAAGCGGACAGCCGTTGAGTATAGACACCCAAAACCGCAAGGGTACGATCACCCATATGGTTGTGAAGCCGGAACGCTTAGAGTATTCCGAAAAGGATGATAAATTCAGATTATTCAGTAGCGGATGCCGATACGGCGGAACCGTCAATCTCGGCAGGATCGTTTGCTGTAAACCGTATTTAAAGCCATTTTCTGTCGATTTACATTACAAAATGTTATCGCAGATAAAAACGGTTGAATTTGAACTTGTGGATGAAAGAAATGCATTGGAGCGTGTCCTTTTACACTTTGCTCATTTTGAAAAGCAAGCAGAAAGACTTGAAGAAAACAAGTACAAAGTCACGGTGAAATACGAAAAAGACGATGAAACGGAAATGGTCATCCGTATCCTGTCATTCGGGCCTATGGTAAAGGTTACAGCTCCACAGCATTTTGTGGATTTAATAAAAGAAAGATTGATCAGCCAAAAAAGTTGCGAGCATTAAACAGTTGGCAACTTTTTTTCCGTGATAATTACCATTATCTGCAATATAATGATGCCGTAAGATTCAAAGCGGGTGTGTCACTCACCGCTTTGCACAAGGATATTCCAAAGTGTATGATGGCTTTGAATGCTTACTCCCGGCAATCACGGCTTTCGTGATGGGGTTCAAATCCCCGCTATCGCAGGTTCGAATCCTGCCGTGCGTAATAATAACGTATCGCCAGTGGTTTGGAGATTATTGCTTTTAAAGAAGCAAAAGAACTAACACGATTTTACGTGATGGAGAAAAAGTGTCTGTCCCGTCTTTTATTCAACATAATGTTGCGTAGAAGACAATGAAAGAATCGCCTTGTCCGATTCCGGATACCGCTTAATCGTGACAAAGGCCAGACGGAAGCGTTCCGCCTTTGAAACGGGAAACTCAAGGTATCGGCCGCCGTTCTTTCATGGACAGACATACGAATCATTAACCGTAGGAGGTTTGTAAATATGAAAAAGGTAATTATCAACGAAAATCAGCGAGGCTTTCTTTTCAAAAACGGAAAGTATATCAAAACACTCGGAGCAGGAAAATACCTTGTACTCGGCGGAAAAGAAATTGAAATATCGGAGATCGGGCACAGTATTTCTTGCAATCATTGCACCTTAGATACCTTACTGGCGGATCCAAACTTTTTGTCTCAGGTTTCTGTCACGGAAGTTGCCGATGAGCAGATCGTTCTTCATTTTGTAAATGACAGATTTGCAGGGGCTATTTCCACACACGGTAAATATGCCTTTTGGAATGCAAATGACAAACACGAATTTCGTGCGGTAGACATTTCAACACCCGAGGTAGAAGCGAATTTTCCTCAATACATATTTGACCGAATCCCCGCAAGTCTTTACACCAAGATAGAGGTTACCGAATATCAGAAAGCACGACTGTACTTCAACAATCGGTTTGTTCGCATTTTGGAACCCGGTACATATTATTTCTGGAAAACAAGCACTAAAATTGATTTTGGCTTTGTTGATACACGTTTGACACAGATGGATATTACCGGTCAGGAAATCATGACGCAGGATAAGGTATCACTCAGAATCAATTTTGTCTGCAACTACCGTGTTACCGACTATGTAAAGATTCTGACCGAAATAGATGACTACACCGAGCAGATGCATGTTGCGGCCCAGCTTGCACTGCGGGATTATGTCGGAAAATACAAACTTGATGAAATCCTTGAAAACAAGGACGAAATGTCAAAGTATGTATTTAATAAGCTGAAAGAAAAAGAAGCTGAACTTTATGTGGAAATCAAGGATGCAGGGGTGAAGGATATTATCCTCCCCGGCGAAATCCGAGATATCATGAATACCGTTCTTGTGGCTGAAAAGAAAGCGCAGGCGAATGTCATCACCCGCCGTGAAGAGGTTGCATCAACAAGATCGCTCCTGAATACGGCAAAGCTGATGGAGGAAAACCAAACGCTTTATAAGCTGAAAGAATTGGAATACATCGAGCGTATCTGTGAAAATGTAGGAAATATTAACCTGAACGGTAACGGTGATATGCTATCACAACTTCTCGGTATGATGGGTAGATGTAAAGCAGAATAAACGAAACAAGGGTCAAAGCAAACAAATACGCTTTGGCTCTTTTGAAAAAGAGGAGATATTATGTTTGAAATAGAAGGTAAAGTCAACACCGCAATTTGCTATGCAAAGGTTATTGAAGATGCCGCTATTGAGCAAATTCGCAGAATGTGTGACTATGAATTAACAGAAGGAAGCCGTGTTCGTATTATGCCCGATGTCCATTCGGGTAAGGGATGTACGATCGGTACTACAATGACCGTTGTTGACAAGGCGTGCCCCAATATTGTCGGTGTGGATATCGGATGCGGGATGTATACGGTAAAACTCGCCGATACGGAACTTGATTTTGAAAAAATTGACGAAGCGGCACATTTTATTCCTTCCGGTATGAATACTTGGGAAGGACGGTTCGAACGGTTTGATTTGACCGCTTTGAGATGTTACCGTTCTTTACAGCACGCTCCCAGATTGGAACGCTCACTCGGCACGCTTGGCGGAGGCAACCATTTTATCGAAATTGATAAAGCGACAGACGGGACATATTATTTGATCATCCATTCCGGCAGTAGAAATCTTGGTAAACAGGTAGCGGAGATTTATCAGCAACTTGCTATAGATCTTAATAAAGGTATCGGGGATTATCTTGCCGCAAGAGAAGAAATCATCAAAACATATAAAGAGCAAGGCAGAAAAACCGAGATACAAGATGCTTTGAAGCGATTAAAATGGGAAAAGAAAAACAACGAAACGACCATTCCGGAAGATCTTTGCTGGCTTTACGGTACATATCTTGAGGACTATCTTCACGATGTCGAGATATGCCAAACCTTTGCAAAAAGAAGCCGTGAAAGAATGGCTGAAATTATTCTTGAAAGAACCGAAATGACCGCTGTAGAAGCGTTCCATACCATTCACAATTATATTGACACAAAGGAGATGATTCTTCGCAAGGGAGCCATTGCGGCACATTCGGGAGAAAAAGTCTTGATCCCGATCAATATGCGTGACGGCTCGGTTATTGCCATCGGAAAAGGAAATCCCGAATGGAACTTCTCTGCACCTCACGGAGCGGGACGGATCATGTCCAGAACGAAAGCAAAGGAAGCCATTTCCATTGAGGATTATAAAGCGGCAATGGAGGGAATTTACACGACATCCGTGAACGAACAAACAATTGACGAAGCACCTATGGCGTACAAATCCATAGACGATATTATTGATGTTATCAGGGACTCCGTTGATATCGTTGATATTATGAAGCCGGTTTACAACTTTAAAGCATCGGAGGATGACGCCCCGTGGAAGAAAAAAGAACAAACTTCTGAGACAGACAGCACTTCCGGTAGCGTAGAATGATTTTGTAGTTTTCTATGACCTTGTTGCATTTTGATTCTTGAAACCCTGAAACACAATTATATCTAAAAAAATTCGGCAGACAAATTGGTTTATATACCAAAATGTCTGCCGGTTATTTATTTCACATTGCAACGGATACCGTTTCCCTTATACATATGATAAGATTTTGATTTCCCTTGATTTTTCCCTCACGGGACACGATTTCGTTATTAAATTGAAATAAACACTGATAAATGATAATAACACGATGTATGCAGAAAAATCCGATGATTTCGGGCTTTTTACGAAACTCAATAACAATTTACAACTGTTACGGAACGCTCTCAAAAGGCGATACGAAAAAGATATTTTCGACAAATCGGCAGATGGTGTTGAACTCTCGTAAAAACGGTGTGTGAAATTATCATAATAGATTTTAATGCTTTGCGGAGCAAAGCTACTGATTCCTACCTTTTCTCTTTTCTCTCTTATCTTTTATCTGGAAACGACAATTTGAGAGAAGAGAGAAGAACGAAGAGAGAAAAGTGAAGAGTACAAAAAGAAACGACAATC